>CALEWF010000036.1 GCA_937925455.1 uncultured Flavobacteriales bacterium
GGCTGTTCGTTACAAGTCCTCGGGGCTCAGCCACATAGGGCATCGGGGTAGCGGTGTCTTCGTGCCCTCAGCCCCGCTACCCCGTGCCCTGTGGGCTTCGCCCCTGCGGGCTTTTCACTACCATCCGCAGCAGTCCGCCCCAGCGGGGCGGATGAGTTGATTTGAAGATGCGATGATTAGAAAATGAGTAGATTTGAAAATGTATTAATTGCATTGTATTCACAATTCGTAATTGATAATTGGGGTAGAGGACGTAGGTTGCAAACCATATTTACAATGCGTTTAGGTAGTAAATAGTGGGCGGATGATGCATTGTAGCATACAGATTGCCTCCCCGCTAAAGGCGGGACGCAATAACGGTAATAAAATCGGGGCAGCGGGTGAATCCGCCCCTACGAGGCGGAGAAACACGAGGCTGTCCTCCTCTAGATCAGTATAAATGGCAATTTGGGTTTTATTTTTGAGCAAATCGAGTTAGCACAAGCCCCACACCGGCAAAAAGAAAATTTGGAAACCATACAGCCAGCCAAGGATCCATTATTCCATTTAGGGCAAATGTGGTAGTAACCCGCATAAGAAAAATATAGGTGAATGCCATAGCAACCCCCATAGCTAAATGAAACCCAATACCCCCACGCACTTTACGACTGGCAATGGGTACAGCTAATAACGTTAGAATAATCGTTGAAAACGGATTAGCATTGCGATTATGTTTTTCAATTAAATAATGGTTAATATACTCAGACCCCTTGATACGTTCTTCTTTAATGTATGCATTTAACTCTCGGTTACTCATCATTTCCATTTTTTTTAAGTCATGTTTGAAAAATGAGGGTGTAAATGCAAAGTTGGTATCCATTAGTTGCCCCCTACGGACCTTTTCATTCATTCCATCAAAGGTTCTAATGATGTAATCATGCAATTGCCATCCGCCGGTAATGCTATCAAAAACAATATGTTGAGCCATGATTTTTAGTACTAGTTTTTCCTGTTCCATTTTTTCATACGAAAATTTGGAGGCACGGTTGGCTCTAACATCATAACGTTCCACAAAGACAAACTCTCCCTTACTCAGTTGACGATGAAAGTTGGGAGAAGTTTCAGACCCTCTCCCAAAATATTTTTTCTCGAATTTTATTCTTATTTCGTTTGAACGAGGTAATACATAATTGGTCAGTGCCCAACTGATACTTGCAATGAGTGTAGCAGAAATTAAAAATGGAACCAACAAACGCCAATAACTGATTCCCGTTGCCAAAATAGAAATGATTTCTAGCCGGCTGGCCATGCGGGATGTAAAGAAAATAACGGAAATAAATACAAACAACGGACTAAATAAATTTCCAAAAAACGGAATGAAGTTAAGATAATAATCTATGATGATTTCTTTTATACTTGGTGCAAAGCCGGGGCGGCCAATAAATCCGTCGAGCTTTTCAGAAATGTCAAAAACAATTGTGAGTGCTAATATCAGGGTAATGGCTACAAAAAATGTAACCAAAAATTTACCCATAATATAGCGGTCAATTCTTTTAAACATTAAAGCCGAGTCGTTACTTTTTTTACCATACTATTTTTCCAGCTTGTAAAATGGCCTGCTAAAATATGTTTTCGAGCTTCTTTTACCAGCCAAAGATAAAATCCTAAATTATGAATGCTTGCTATTTGCGAAGCCAACCGCTCGTTTACCATAAATAAGTGCCTCAGGTAAGCTTTGGAATATTCTTTATCTACAAATAACTGGCTTTCATCGTCCAGGGGTGAAAAATCGTCTTCCCACTTTTTGTTTTTCATGTTCATAATCCCGTTACGAGTAAATAGCATTCCGTTACGACCATTACGGGTTGGCATTACGCAGTCAAACATATCAACACCAAGGGCTATGCATTCCAGAATATTTTCAGGTGTTCCCACTCCCATGAGGTAGCGAGGCTTATCTTCCGGTAAAATATTACAAACTACTTCCGTCATTTCATACATTATTTCTGCCGGTTCGCCTACAGATAATCCACCTATGGCGTTTCCGTCCATATTCATCGAAGCTGCAAATTCAGCCGATTGAATACGTAAATCTTTAAATGTGCTTCCTTGAACAATGGGAAACAAAGACTGATGATAGCCGTACGAGCATTCAGAGTGTGTATATGCATCTATACAACGTTTTAGCCAACGATGGGTTAATTCCATAGATTGATGAGCATAGCGGTAATCGCTGGGGTAGGGGGGACATTCATCAAATGCCATCATAATGTCGCTCCCTATGGTTCGTTGGATGCCAATCACATTTTCCGGAGTAAATAAATGTTTGGAGCCATCTATATGCGATTTGAAATGAGCACCTTCTTCGGTAAGTTTTCGATTTTCATTGAGTGAAAATATTTGGTATCCGCCGCTATCCGTCAGAATGGGGCGTTCCCAATTTATAAACCGGTGCAAGCCTCCGGCTTTGTGAAGTATTTCAGTACCTGGACGCAAATACAGGTGATAGGTATTGCCTAAAATAATTTGTGCCTGAATGTCATTTTTAAGCTCTCGTTGATGAACGGCCTTTACAGAACCTACCGTGCCAACAGGCATAAATATAGGCGTTTCAATAGCTCCATGAGCAGTTTGAAGTATGCCGGCTCTGGCTTTGCTTTGGGTATCTTTAGTTACGAGGGTATATGTGTTTTTTGTTTGCATAGCGAATTACAAAAGTCTGAAAATAATCTAAGTATTCTTATTCTAAGAATAATTCATCATACTTCCTGTAAATATTCGTTAATTTGGCTCATGGCATGGCCTTATGAAATATTATTCATTTTCTTATTAGGTATAGTGAGTTTTGAGCTATTACTTGTTTTTATGCTTCGGCACTGGCCTGCCCAATCTGAAATAGATTCATCAGCTATTAAACCTACCATTTCAGTGGTGGTATGTTCGCACAACGATGCAGCTGAGCTGAAAAAAAATCTACCGTTATTGCTTCATCAAAACTATGAATTATTCGAAGTAATTGTGGTTGACGATCATTCAGAAGACGAAACAGAAGTCTGGCTGAATACAATATCTTCTGATAAACTTCGAGTAATTACGTTGCGTAATGCCAAAAAGGCAGGGAAAAGTCATGCCTTGGCTGCCGGCTTACGGGTGGCAACGGGAGAGTGGGTGGTTTTAACCGATGCTGATTGTTCGGTGCAAAGTAAGGATTGGTTGCAGCATTTGTCGTGTTATTTAACCAATCAATACATTGGTTATGTAGGTTATGGACCTCATCTAAAACTTACCGGATTATTAAATAAACTAATTCGCTTTGATACGGCACAAATTGCTTCATTATATCTATCGTCGGCTGCCGGAGGCTTTCCGTACATGGGTGTAGGGCGAAACATGGGTTGGCACCGGTCGGTGCTACCTCAGGTAATAGATGCTTTGGAAAAATTGCCTACTACCTCTGGCGATGATGATTGGGTGTTACAGCAAGTACGAAATAATGGAAAAATTCGTGCTATTGCTGATCCACGTACATTTGTATATTCTTTCCCAAAAACATCGCTTTATAGCTGGTTTCATCAAAAAATCCGCCATCATTCCACCGGTTGGAATTATACTTGGAAAGACAAAATTGGGTTAGCAGCCTGGTACATGTGCCGAATGTTTTTTTATCTTCTTTTGATTGTGTGTTTGATAATGGGAACATCCCCTTTTTTAATCATAGCAGTTTTTTTTATTCGAGCGGTTGTTGTATGGGGATGGATGGCTATGCGTTTTAACAAACTGTTAGAAAAAGACCTGATTTTATACATTCCGCTGCTGGAGATTATTCATATTTTCGTGGTATCGGTTTTTAGCCTGAAGTCAATAGGAAAAACCAGCCAATCATGGAAATAAATAATCCGTTATCAGATAAAGCCCGTTCAGACCATGAACTGGTAAAGCGAGCTGTAGAGCTTGGTGATCAATCAGCTTATGCAGAATTGTTAGGCAGGTATCGTGATTCTATCTATTTTATGTTTGTGAAGATGGTTGGGAATAAAGATGATGCAGAAGATTTAACCATAGAAACGTTTGGTAAAGCGTTTAAAAGCTTGCCTTTTTATCAACCCAACTTTGCGTTTAGTACATGGTTATATCGCATTGCTACTAATAATGGGATTGATTTTTTGCGAAGAAAAAAATTAAATACTTATTCCATTGATAATGTAATAATGGGTAAAGATGGAGACGAAATGACAGTGGATATTCGCAGTCAAGCCCCCGATCCTGAGGAAGAGATGATTCGAGAGCAAAAAAAGGAAGTGTTGCGTCAATTTGTTGAAAAACTAAAACCCCGTTATCGCCGCCTTATTGAGCTGAGATATTACGAAGATTTATCGTATGAAGAAATTGCAGAACGATTAAATCTTCCCTTAGGTACTGTTAAAGCACAATTATTTCGTGCTAAAGATTTGCTGTATCATATAGTTAAGAAAACCCGTGGCAATATTTAAGCCCATGGAACTGATTCGTAAATATTTTCCTGAATTTACATCGCATCAGCTACAACAGTTTGTACTTGCTAAAGAAGCATATCAGCAATGGAATGAACGTATAAACGTGATTTCTAGAAAAGATATTGAAAACATCGAAGATCGTCACTTTTTACATTCTCTGGCCATAGCCAACGTGGTGAAATTTACACCTGGCACACGTATTCATGACGTGGGAACCGGGGGCGGATTCCCTGGTATTCCATTAGCTATTGCCTTTCCGCAATGTGATTTTTTGCTGATTGATTCCATTGGAAAGAAATTAAAAGTGGTGGAAGAAGTGGCTGTAGCCTGTGGGCTTACTAATGTAAAAACTTTGCACAGTCGTGCTGAGCAGGTGAATCAAACCTGTGATTTTGTTACCGGAAGGGCTGTTGAAACCATTGCTGAATTTTACGGGCATGTATCACACATGCTGAAAAAAGGCGGAAATAGCTCGCTTCCTAACGGAATACTTTATCTCAAAGGCGGCGATATTTCTGAAGAAGTAAAAATATTAGGAAAACCTGTCAAAGAATTTCCTATTTCAAATTTCTTTAATGAAGCGTTTTTTGAAACAAAAAAAGTAATTTACATACCTTATTGATATGATATGGCTATTATTCGAACAGTGTTAGGTAAAACCCCGGTATTTGGAAAAGATTGCTGGTTGGCAGAAACTGCTGTTGTTACCGGCGATGTGATTTGCGGCGATGAATGTACTTTTTGGTACAATGCAGTTATTCGAGGGGATGTACATTTTATTCGGATGGGCAATCGGGTAAATATTCAGGATAATGCAACGGTGCATTGCACCTATGAAAAAGCCCCTACTACCATTGGCAATAACGTTTCTATTGCACACAATGCCATTGTGCATGGATGTACTATACATGATAACGTGTTGATTGGTATGGGAGCAATTGTGATGGACCATGCGGTGATTCATTCCGGTTCCATCATCGCTGCAGGCGCGGTGGTACTAGAAAACACGATTGTAGAGTCAGGTTGTATTTATGCAGGTTCGCCGGCTAAAAAAATAAAATCGGTGGATGAAAAACATGTAAAAGATTTGATTGAACGCATCGCTCTGAATTATGTAAAGTATGCCGCATGGTATCAATAAGCTATTAAATAGGTTTAAAAATTTTGTTACTAAATTGCTGTTATCCCAAAATTGTTTTAAGAATATTTTTATTCGGGGAGAAGCTGCGTGTTTCTCCGCCTCGTAGGGCGGATTCACCTGCTGTTCCATCTGCTGCGGATGGTAGTGAAAAGCCCGCAGGGGCGAAGCCCACAGGGCACGGGGTAGCGGGGCTGAGGGCACGAAGACACCGCTAACCCGATGCCCTGTGTGGATGAGCTCCGAGGACTTGTAACGAACAGCCGCATAAAGCAGCCTGATATCAATCAATATACCCTAACGACAATTTTGGGATTATACTTTTGTTTTTAGAATATTGTGGCTGCTTTACACAGAAATAAATATTAGCAAGCTAAATTCTGGATAATTTGGTGTTATAGAAAGGAATTGGCATAATAAGTTTCAAGAGAAAATGCTATTTTTGGCATTCTAAAAAACAGTATCATGGCAAAGGTAGAAGTATTAATGCCCAAACTGGGTGAAAGTGTAATGGAAGCCACTATTACCAAATGGTTGATTGATGAGGGAGGCAAAGTTGAGTTAGAACAGCCTATTGTAGAAATAGCCACAGACAAGGTAGATTCAGAAGTACCTGCGCCTTATGCTGGTATCCTTGTAAAAAAACTTTTTAACGAAGGGGATGTAGTGAAAATAGGCCAGGCCTTTGCCTTGATTGAAACGGAAGCTGCAGTTGAGACTGCGGCACCGGTAGTTGAACCTCCCAAAGCCGAAGTGCCGTTTGTTCCACAAGCATCTCAGCCTGCCACTATTTCGGTATCCAATTCATCAACAACTGCTGCTAAGGCTGGTGGAAATCGTTTTTATTCTCCGTTAGTACGTACCATTGCCCAAAAAGAAAACATATCAATCGAAGAATTAGATTCTATTCCCGGTACAGGGCTTGAGGGCCGGGTTACTAAAAATGATATTTTGACCTATGTAGCTTCGGGAAGAAAAGCGGCAACGGTTGTACCGCCTGCACCTGTAAGCCAACCGGTAGCAGAAGTGCGCCGCGAGGAGCCTGTAACTGTTAAATCTGCAATTTCCATTGACGGCGGTGATCAAATCATTGAAATGGACCGCATGCGTAAACTCATTGCCCAAAACATGGTGCTGAGTAAACAAATATCAGCGCATGTAACCTCATTTGTGGAAGCAGATGTAACAAATTTGGTAAAATGGCGTGAAAAAGTAAAAAGGGAGTTTGAAAAGAAATATGGAGAAAAATTGACCTTTACTCCAATGATATTAGAAGCTGTAGTTCAAGCCATTCGTGAATTTCCTAATGTGAATGCTTCGGTGGATGGAGACCGGATTATCGTAAAAGGTAGAATTAATTTGGGAATGGCAACGGCATTGCCTTCGGGCAACCTGATTGTTCCGGTGATAAAAAATGCGGATCAAATGAATTTGTATGGTCTTACCAAGGCTGTGAATGACCTGGCGAATCGGGCACGTCAAAACAAATTGAAACCGGATGAAATTCAAGATGGTACTTACACCGTTTCTAATGTAGGTACTTTTGGCAATGTAATGGGAACACCTATTATCAATCAACCGCAGGTAGCTGTATTAGCTACTGGTGCTATTCGTAAGCGCCCCGCAGTGCTTGAAACTCCAGACGGTGATGTGATTGCCATCCGTCATATGATGTTTTTATCTCATTCGTATGATCATCGTATTATTGATGGGGCATTGGGGGGGATGTTTGTAAAGCGGGTAGCAGAAATTTTGGAGGCTTTTGATATCAACCGTTCCATTTAATTTGATTGTTTTTAAAATAGATAATTTTTTAAACGCCATGTTTTTTCGTGGCGTTTTTGTTTTAAAAAAATTATTGCTATGATTGAATTGAATAAACCTTTACTATTTTTTGATATTGAATCAACAGGTCTAAGTGTGCTTAAAGACCGAATTGTTGAAATTTCTTTCATTAAACTACTTCCCGATGGTTCAGAATACCGCAAGGAATATTTGCTTAACCCCACCATTCCAATTTCAGCAGAAGCAACCGCCGTTCATGGTATTACTGACGAAATGGTGAAAGATAAACCTACCTTTGCCGAAGTAGCTCATGAAATGTATGATTTTATTGGGAATGCGGATCTTTCAGGATTTAATGCATTAAAGTTTGATATTCCCATGCTGGTAGAAGAGTTTATGCGTTGTGATTTAGATTTGGATATTGCTTCACGTGATATTGTGGATGTGCAACTCATATTTCATAAAATGGAAGAGAGAACATTGGCAGCGGCTTATCGTTTTTATTGTAATAAAGAATTAGAAAATGCACATTCTGCAACTGCTGATACTGAAGCTACTTACGAAGTATTTAAAAAGCAGATTGAACGGTATGACCAATTAAAAACCAGCATAAAAAAAATCAGTGAATTTACCGGATTGAAGAAGCGGGCCGACTTGGAAGGACGCATTGTGTTTGATGAGCATGGGCATGAGATATTTAATTTTGGCAAACACAAAGGCAAAAAAGTAGAGGAAGTATTTGCTAAAGAACCCAGTTACTATAATTGGATGATGGATGGTGATTTTGCAGCTTATACTAAAAAAGTAATTACAGATATCCGCATGCGTATGCTAAAGAAAAAATTTCAATCTTAAAGGGTGTATTTTCATACTATTTTAAATTATCTATATTTGAAATAGCCTCTTTGTAAATATGAAGCAATTTCTACTTATAATTTTGACTTTATTTAAAATCATGCCCGTGTTTTTAGCACAGCATGTTGAATTCAAAGCAGAAAATTTCCCTAATGATAAACCTGGTTTTAAAAAAGCTGTTGCTAATTTAGAACGCGGTGATAAGTATTTTGAGGAAGGAAGTGCAAAGTATGAAAAAGCGTTGGAGTATTATTTAAAAGCTCATGAATTTAATCCGAACCATGCCCGTTTAAATTATCAAATTGGAATAATATATAATACGATGAATTTTAAAGCTCAGGCAGCTGAGTTTTTAGAAAAAGCCATAACGCTTGAACCTTCCTATAAAGAGTCGTCTTTATTTGTTTTGGCGGAAGCTTATCATATTTCCGGAAAATTTGACAAAGCCATCCAAAAATATCGGGAAGTGATCTTGATGGCTCAAGCTGCGTTGGAAAAAGCGAAAAAGAAAGATAAACAAGACTATCGGGATGACATAAGCTTATCAGAATTGCGTATTCGTCAATGTGAAAATGCCATTGAATTGACAAAAGATACGTTACCTGTAATTTTTGAAAACTTAGGGAAAAAAATTAATTCCAAGTATCCGGATTATTCTGCCGTGGTAAATGCTGATGAAACGTTGCTTGTGTTTACTTCTCGCCGTCAAGGAAGTACTGGTGGGAAAACCCCTCCTGGAGATGTATATCTTTATGAGGATATTTATTATTCTCAAAAGGCTAAGAATGGCGAATGGACGGCTGCAAAAAAAATTCCAGGAAAAGTTAATACTCCCGATCACGAGGCGCCGGTATGGCTATCGGCAGATGGTAAACGAATGTTTATCTATCGTTACAAAGGAAAGGGCGATATTTTTGAAACTACCTTTGATGGAAAAGCATGGTCTGCACCCAAAAAACTTTCACAGGTGAGTACCAAATATCGTGAAACACATGCTTCTATGACGGCTGATGGGAAAACCATTTATTTTACCAGCAATCACGAAAAATTAACTACGAATGGAAGCATGGATATATTTAAAGTAGAATATAATCCACAAACTAAAAAATGGAGTAAACAAGAAAATCTTGGGTCTGTTATCAACACTCCTTATGATGAAGATTGCGTGTTTATAAGCATAGATGGAAATACATTATATTTTAGTTCTCAAGGGCATAATTCCATGGGCGGATTTGATTTTTTTAAATCACAAAAAGTGAATGGCGAATGGACAAAACCGATAAATTTGGGTTATCCCATCAATACACCGGCCAATGATATTTTTATTTTTTTTACTGCTGATGGGAAGCATGCTTATTTTGATTCTGACCGGAAAGACGGGGTGGGCGAAAAAGATATCTACAAACTTACATTGCTAGACGATGTGAAAATTCCATTAACTGTTTTAGTGAAAGATGCAAAAACCAAAGAATTTATCTCTTCAACGATCGAGGTTCGCCAATCGGGTAAACAAGAACTTATTTCCATGCAGGAGTTGTCGAAAGGAACATTTACAGGAGAACTTCAATATGCCAAGCAATTTACGGTAAATGCTTCATCTAATCAGTATAAACCCTACATCGGTTCCATCAGTAGCAAGGTAGCTGACCCGTTGAATGATCAAATTACGCTGGAGGTTTTTTTAGAACCAATTCCTAAAGAAGAAATTGCTGTAAAAGAAGACGAGTTTACTTACACCAACATATATTTTGATTATCACGTGTATGATCTTCGCGAAGAATCCATCAAAGAATTGCAAAAAGTACGCGATTACTTGCTTAAAAATCCGTCATA
This sequence comes from uncultured Flavobacteriales bacterium, assembly GCA_937925455.1. Lineage (GTDB taxonomy): Bacteria > Bacteroidota > Bacteroidia > CAIKAF01 > CAIKAF01 > BA4. Next base: position 10,084 of record CALEWF010000036.1, read on the forward strand.
CAAAGTTTATTTAGAAGGCCATACTGATTATGTGAGCTCAGATAGTTTTAACATTACCTTATCTAGAAACCGTGTAAATGCTGCGGCGAATTGGCTGATTAAAAACGGAATAAGTGCAGGGAGAATTACAAAAAAATGGTATGGAAAGAGTAAGCCTGCTGTCCCCAATACCAATCCCGATGGAACGGATAACCAAGATAATCGTCAAAAAAACCGTCGGGTAGAAATCAAAATCATACGGTAAATAAATAAGTTAACCTTATTGGGTGTTCAATCCGCAAGAATTATCATAACGAATACTTAAAGTTGGCTTAACTTTAACCCAAATTATGCAATAGAAAACCGGGTTATAATGCAAAGTCCATTTTTATTTCTGTATTAAAACCGATTCTATGAAGTAACCACCTGGGTTCAAACAGCTATTTTACTTCAATTGCATTAAACCGGGTTGAAGGCGTTTTTTAATTGGTTTATTGATCTGTGTTCTCTGTGGTGAAAAATTTAACCACAAAGAACACAGAGATACACGGAGAACACCAAGAAAATGAGAGTAAAACATACGGGATTGCTCTGTGCTATCTATGGTTATTTATGTAACAGTAGCTACGTAGGTTTTTGTTTTTCTGGATGCCTACGGAAAATTTCTAATGCATGATTTGGGTTAAATAATTTCTAATCGTTCAGATTGTAAGGAGCTTATTACTTGCGGATTGAGCGTTTTTACTTGTTCAATAAACGATACAGCTTGCGGATATGTTTGGCGTAAAAATTCAGGCTTCATTCGTACGTCTTTAGTAAGGTATACCCTTCCGCCATACTTTAAAACAATTTCATCCATTTCATCTAAAAATTTCCACAGCGAGGGATGAATCTTAAAATCCATTGCCAAGGTCCAACCTTCCATGGGGAATCGAATGTAATTTTCCTCTTGCTTGCCGAAGAGTTTAAGTACCGTAAGAAAAGAACCCATATTTTTTTTGCCGATGTGGCCAATGAGTTCTATCAGTCCTTCTCGCCCTTTTTTTCTGGGAATAACAAATTGATATTGTGTAAATCCGTTTTTTCCGTAGATCCGATTCCAATGATGAATGGCATCTAAGGGGTAATAAAAACTATCATAATGCACGATGTTTTTAATTTTTTTTGACCGTTGCTTATGATAGTATAAGAAGTTAAATGCTTTCACACTAAAGCTATTCAATACAAACGAAGGGAAGTAAAACGGTATATTCAGCTTCCCGTCGTTATGAACTTTTAATGGGAGTTTTCTTTGTTTATCAGAAAGCTCATCCAGCTTGGCATTTTCACCTCGCATCATGATGCTTCGTCCAAAATTTTTCCCTTTGCTCAGGCAGTCAATCCAAGCCATGCTATACGTCCAATGCTCCGACTCTTCAAACAGCTGGATGACTTCATCTAAATTGGCTGCTTTGATATTTTCCTGGTGAATGTATGCCGTTTCAATTTTTTTTAGTTTAAAACAAACATCGGTAATAATACCTGTAAGACCCATTCCGCCACAAGTTAGTTGAAACAAATCTTGATTTTCTTCGCGGCTACAACGTATTTTTTGTCCATTGGGCAATATAAGATGAAAGAAAAGCACATGGTTTGAAAAAGTTCCTTCTTTGTGATGATTTTTTCCGTGTACGTCAGAAGCTAATGCACCTCCACAGGTTACAAACTTGGTACCCGGTGTAACTGGCAAAAACCATCCTTTGGGAACAAAGGTTTTTAATATTTCATCAAAACTAACACCGGCTTGGCAATGCAGAATTCCATTCTGCTCATCAAATGCTAAAAAATGATTGAGTTTTAAGGTTGAAAGAATGTTTTGTTGTAAAGCGGAATCTCCATAACATCTGCCTAATCCACGGGGTATCAATTTTTGATGCTTTTTCAGAGCAAGAAACACCGCTTCTTCATTCCCCGGCACTGTTATTTCTGCATCAATCCATGGATAGTTTCCCCAATTAGCAATTTTGGCTTTCATGTACCGGTTTATAATTTATGAATGTATATGATGAGAAAAAATGTAAATATCCAACCTAATAAAACCAATTGAATAAATCGGTCGCTCAAGAGCATTTTGGTGGGGTTTCCGCTTTTATTGAGAACAAAGGTAATTTGCAGGTATCGAATGATACCTAGTATTACAAAAACACTGGTTGCGTATAAATATTCTGTATGAAAACGTTCAACCACTTCCTCGCTGATGGTGTACATAATATAAGCAACAATTACTACGGCTGCCATAATAACCATAGAAGCATTGATAAATTCTAAATTATACCCATCTACCGATTTACGCATTTTTTGTCCGCTTTGCATAAAGAGCAATACATCATCTCTGCGCTTAGCCATCCCTAAAAACAAAGCCAGAAGAAAGGTCATAATAATTATCCAGTGAGAAATATACACTTCAGCCAATAATCCGCCGGCAATGACCCGAAGTAAAAATCCAACGGCTATAATGGTAATATCAATAATAGCAACATGCTTTAACCCCATGGAGTAAGCAATATTCATAGCAAAATAAAAGGATAGTACTCCGGCAAAATACAAATTGATAAAATACGCTCCGGATAGAGAACCAATAAATAATAGTGAGCTAAGTAGTATGCCTGTTTTTACTGGAATTTTACCAGATGCAAATGGCCGATGTTTTTTTTCTGGATGAAGTCGGTCTGATTCAATGTCTTTTAAATCATTAATCATGTAAATGGAAGAAGCAACCATCGAAAAAAGAAAAAATCCTAAGCTTACTTGTAAAAATCCATCTACATCGGTGAGTATATTCCCACTGAAAAACAGGGGTAAAAAAATGAACAGATTTTTAACCCAGTGCGAAACACGTAATAATTTAAAATACAGCTTCATGCTGCGCAAAAGTTTTCTTTTGTAGTTTTGTAATCATCAGTTTACAAAATAAGTGAAAAAAGTTTTAATAACAGGAACTGCGGGATTTATAGGTTTTCACCTTACTCAAAAGATGCTTGCTTCCGGGTATGAAGTAGTGGGTATTGACAATGTAAATGATTATTATGATGTAAATCTTAAATGGAGTCGCTTACAACAGCTTGGAGTTCATCGTGCCGATGCTGAAAAAGGCAGATGGGTTTCTTCTGGCAGGTTTCATTTTTCATTTACAGATATTGCAAATGCTGAGTCTGTCATGAACCTTTTTAATGAGCATCGCTTTGATGAAGTGGTGCATTTGGCTGCACAGGCAGGTGTAAGGTATTCGTTAACCAATCCTGCAGCGTATATTCACAGCAATATATCCGGGTTTTTATCGGTGCTGGAAGCATGCAGAGCTTTTCCAGTGAATCATTTAGTATATGCAAGCACATCATCGGTGTATGGATTAAATACCCGAGTGCCATTTAAGGTTTCACAACCTACCGATCATCCCATGAGTTTATATGCTGCTTCCAAAAAAAGTAACGAACTCATGGCGCATGCTTATAGTCATCTGTATCAAATTCCATCTACCGGCATTCGTTTTTTTAGCGTGTATGGTCCTTGGGGTAGGCCTGATATGGCTTTGTTTATTTTTACTAAAAATATTTTGGAGGGCAAGCCCATACAGGTGTTTAATTATGGAAATATGAAACGTGATTTTACATATATAGATGATATTGTAAACGGCGTGATGCGTGTTTTATCAAAGCCACCGATAGCTCAGCTTGATTGGATAGACGATGAAAATCCTTCTACCTCTTCAGCACCTTATCGGTTAGTAAACATAGGTAATAATAATCCGATAAACCTAATGGATTTTATTCGTGAAATTGAAATAAATACTGGAAAGCAAGCAATAATTGAATACTTGCCCATGCAACCCGGCGATGTACCCATGAATGTGGCCGATGTAACTGATTTGGTAAATGAATACGGCTACAAGCCTTCTATTTCTGTGAAAGAGGGAGTGGCTGCATTTGTAAAATGGTACAGGGAATATTATATAGTATAATATTTTATCGGATGATTGTTACAGTAGAATTCTAATTTTTAGATTTTTGAAGGGTTGCGTGTTTCTCCGCCACTTAAGTGGCGGAGAAACACG
>CALEWF010000037.1 GCA_937925455.1 uncultured Flavobacteriales bacterium
GAGCCCTCCTATCTTTCGGAGGGCTTATTTTTAACAGGTTTTTTAACACGTTACTAATTTTACTTGCGGATTTTAGGAAATTATTGAATTGAAATTTTTAAAATCGCAAATAGTAATTTAGAGAGTAATTTTTATACAATTTAATTTGCAGGCGATATTTTAAATAAGTAATATTCCATAATAGGATTTGCCAATAATTTTTGGCAGGCTAAATCTACTTTGGTACGCGCCTCTTCCTCACCAGATGCTTCAATCAGCAGAGTAATATGCTTACCAATACGAACATTTTCTATTTCAGGCAGTCCGATATTTTTCATAGCCCCGGTTACTGCTTTTCCCTGTGGATCAAGCAACGCTTCTAAAGGCATTACGTCTATTTCAGCTTTGTATTTCATGATAAAAATGATTTTCTAAAAGTTAGAATTGAAAACAATAGGTACAAATTTAACACCAATGGTGCGGCTTCAAAACCCAGTGAAATAATTAAAATCACCGAGGTAAGAATAAATAGATAAATAAACTTGTTTTCATGCCAACTCCATTGATTTAGTTTAAAAGAAATCAGCCTTATGGGAGCTATTAGTAGCAATGACATAAAAAAAGCTATCATAATGAATGCTGTTTTATTTTTAAAAAGTCCCATCCACAAAAAAGCATGCTTTTCGGTGTTTACAGCTTCAATCAAATGATTCGCATCCGGTTGATACCAATTTAGCTGAGAAATATCAGTAGAAGCATATAAACCCATAAACATGGCGGCCCAAAACAAACCATTGGCCGGGGTGGGTAATCCTTTGAATGATGTTTGTTGGCCCGGATCATGATTAAAACGGGCTAACCGAAGTGCAGAAAACACGACCATTACAAACACGCTAAAATTAACCAACGAAATCGGAAGCCCTGTATTTGAGTAATTAATATCAATAAATGCTGTTTGATCAATAATTTTTAAATAAGAAAAAATAATAAAAGAAGGCAACACCCCAAACGAAACCACATCAGCCAGCGAATCTAAATCTTTTCCAATAGCAGACTGGGCTTTAAAAGCACGGGCAGCCAGTCCATCAAAAAAATCTAAAAAAGCCGACAAAAATATACTCATAGCACCCCACCGAAAATACCCCACAGAAACCATGGCTATACCAACGCAACCACTAAACAAATTGGCTAATGTCAAAAAATTAGGTATGTATTTTAAAATAGCCATAAAAGGCTGCAAAGATAACGCATTCTGTTTTTAATGGGAATAAATGGTTTTGTAAACCACAAAATGATTGCATATTTAGCTTGATACATAAGCTGCATAACCTTGATGAATTCGGCTTAGTTTATTAAATTTGTAATAATTGTATGCTTCGCAGAAACCTTGTTGGAATATTTTTAATGCATCTCATCTTATTATTAGATGCCCATGCGCAGGTAAATAAATATGCCAATGCCTTTTTGGATATTGGGGTAGGTGCTCGGGCATTGGGAATGTCGAACGCAATTACTGCTTCTTCTGCTGATGTAACATCAGCTTTTTGGAATGCTGCCGGATTGATAGACATGCAGCGCGATGTGCAGGTTGGTTTTATGCACAACGAACATTTTGCAGGTATTGTAAAATATGATTATGGAGGAATTAGTGTAAAATTCAATGAAAAAAGCGCAGGTGCATTTAGCTTTATCCGTAGTGGGGTAGATGATATTCCCAATACATTAGAATTGATTGATGCTAACGGTAATGTAGATTATGATCGAGTGAAAAGCTTTTCAGCTGCTGATTACGCATTTATGTTTACATACGCACGAACAATACCCAAAATCAAAGGACTCAATTATGGAGGATCTGTAAAAGTGATTCACAGACACATTGGAGAATTTGGCAGTGGCTGGGGATTTGGTTTTGATTTCGGGCTACGATATAAACTGAAAGGATGGACCTTTGCCGCCATGCTACGCGATGCTACTTCAACCATCACCAATTTTAGTTACAACACAGAAAAATTCAGATTAGTATTTACAGCTACCGGCAATGAAATTATTTCCAGCTCTACTGAAATTGCAGTGCCTCGGCTTGTTTTAGCTGCTTCCCATAAATTTAATCTACCCAAAAATTTTCGTATTCTTACTGAAATAGATATTGCCATGACTACTGATGGCCGGCGTAATGTATTGATTCCCGCTGGACCTGTAAGTTTTGACCCTATGGCCGGAGTAGAATTTGAATACCATGACTTGGTATTTATACGTGGTGGTATTGGCCGTTTTCAATACCTGAAAGACCCGGCAGGCGGGAAAAATATAACTGCATTACCTACCGTTGGACTTGGCATTAAATATTGGGGAGTTAGTGTAGATTATACACTAGCGAATTTTGGAAATGAAATTGTGGGATTATCCCATGTATTTTCATTACGTGTAGATTTTCATAAAAAGAAAAAAGAAGTTGAGCCATCACAAAATCCATAATTGGTTGTTCCATAAATTATGTTGGATGGTTGTACTTTTATTTACAACCACATCCTTCTATGCTCAATATGCCAATCATTGGATCAATTACAATCAACAGTATTTTAAACTGGCAGTGGGCAGTGATGGAATATATCGTATTTCTTACAATGCCTTGCAAAATGCCGGATTCCCGGTAAATACAGTAAATCCAAGAAATATTCAGATGTTTTGGCGGGGGCAGGAGATTCCTATATTTATACAAGGAGAAAATGACGGAGTATTTAATACCACAGACTTTATTGAATTCTTTGGTCAAAGAAATGATGGTTGGTTAGACTCCTCATTGTACGTGAACCCACAGCACCATATAGCCAAAGGGAGAAGCTTATTTTCGGATACCTCTTTTTACTTTATTACCTGGAATAATTCTATTAACAACTTACGTTATACACTAGAAACCGATAATACATTTGGAATTTATACACCATCTACTCATTACTTTATTGACCTCACCCAAGAATTTTCATCATCTTATTATGAAGGGCCAATATATGCAGGTGGAAAATTAAATCCTGATTATGATAATGGTGAAGGTTGGGCACAATTATTTAATACAGCCACCACGATAAATCCGGGATGGACCATCCCTTTTAGCGATTTTAGAACCACTACATTTAACAGTGAAAATGCAACGATCACCGTTCATGCATTAACCGGAAATAACCCATTAGGAGGACCTGAACATCGACACCAATTTATATTTGGCGGTATTGTTCAAATGGACACCATTTTGGATGGATATACTTCATACCGGCGAACTTTTCAGGCTAATGCAGGTTTGGTAAGTGGGGCAAGTTCCCCATATTCATTGGAATTTATGAGTACATTTACCTCGAATGTTCGTTCTGGGATTTCGTTTATTCGGTTACGACTTCCACAAATATTCAATCTTGGCAATCGTACTCGTCAATTCATGATTATACCTGATGCTGTTTCGCAAGCAAAGGCTCGATTAGATATTTCAAATTTTAACTCAGGCGGGAGTAATGTTTGGATTTATGACATAACAAACCGAAGAAAAATAGCCGTATATCCTGGAGGTCCTGGATTTCAGGCATTGGTACCCAATGGCGGTGGGTTAAAAACTTGTTATATTACCGCAGAAAATCAAATACAAAACATCAATCAGATTAGATCGGTTAATTCTTTGCCTTCTTCATTTGCCCGTTTTATTAATTATCAACATGAATTTCGTGATTTTGATTATATCATTATTACACATTCATCCCTATGGAGTTCTGCACAAGCCTATAAAAACTACCGGCAGCAAACCGGATACAATACCTTGCTGATAAATATTGATGAATTGTATGATCAGTTTGCTTTTGGCATTAATAAACATCCGGTTGCCATACGGAATTTTTTGCTAATGGCACTTAGCAGTTGGAGTGTAAAACCTGAGCATTTATTTTTAATTGGTAAAGGGCTTCGCAATCCCCTGATTAATCCCAATGCAGGGAATTATTCATCACAGTATCAAGCTAACTTATTGCCACCGATTGGTGTACCGCCCGTTGATCATTTGTATGGGTTTCGATTGATTGATCCGGATGGAGAAGACATAGCCGTAGGAAGATTAGCTGCTACTTCAAATCAACAAGTGTTAGATTATTTAGCCAAAGTACAAACTCATGAAAGCAATTTACCTGCTTTGTGGATGAAAAATATATTACATCTGGGAGGTGGAGGGTCTCTGTCTGAACAACAGCAACTGGCAGGATATTTAAACAGTTTTAAAACTATTATTGAAGATTCGTTATTTGGCGGTAGAGTATATACTATTTTGAAACAAAGTTCCCAACCCCTGCAATTAGCCTTAGCTGACTCGGTAAGAAAATTAATCAATGAAGAAGGAATCACCCTAATGACAATTTTCGGACATGGATCAGGGCAAGGATTTGATCAAAACATCGATGAGCCGCAGAATTATTATAATCAAGGCAAACTTCCCATTATCCTGGCTAACTCTTGCTTGTCGGGCGATATATTTCAAAACATACCACTCATTAGCGAAAAATTTGTATTTGAACCCAACAAAGCAGCCATTGCATTTATCGCTTCACCTGCACTCGGATTATCTTCTTTGATGAAAATACTAACTGACTCCATCTATACGAATATAACCCTTCACGACTACGGAAAGACAGTGGGTATTGCCATCCAACATGCCATCAGCGAAGTGGCACAAGGTACTCTACCTAATTCCATTCTTCGTTTTACTGCTTTAGAGCCTCAAATACATGGTGATCCGGCATTGCGTTTAAATACCTGGATGAAACCGGATATTGCCATAACTCCTCCCGATGTACGCTTTAATCCCAGCGTGGTAACCAGTGAGATTGACTCATTTGAAATGGAAATAGTACTACACAACTTAGGACGTTCTATTTCAGGTCCTGTATTACTGAGTGTTCGTAGAGACTTTCCAAGACAAGGCGTAGCAGACACGGTGTATTACTTTACTAGAAACGGATTACTCTATTCAGATACCATTCGATTCAACCTTCCGGTAAACATCATGAATAGTTTTGGAGAAAATATATTTACCGTTACGGCTGATCCACTGGGATTTATAAGTGAATTGAGTGAAACGAATAATGAAGTAACTATAAAACTCAATATCATTTCTTCTGAAATTATTCCTGTATATCCATTCAAGTTTCAAGTGGTACCTACCGCTTCGCTATTTTTAAAAGCTTCTACCGGAGATCCGTTTGCACCTATGAAGCGTTACAAAATTCAAATTGATACCACCGATTTATTTAACAGTCCTTTTTTAAAAGACACCATAATTCAACAAACCGGAGGTGTAGTAAAATGGAAACCTCCTTTCAGCTTCACCGATAGCACAGTATATTTCTGGAGAACAGGGGTGGACTCTGCTAACACCGGGGTTTATCATCGGTGGAAAGAAAGTTCGTTTCAATACATTCCTGGTAAATACGGATGGGGGCAAGATCATTTCTTTCAATTTAAAGAAAACAACTATGTATATATTGATGATAACCGAAGCAACAGAACCTTTGAATTTGTTCCTAACGTAAAGCAATTACGATGCATCACGTATCCGGTGCTTCAACCCGGCGACTGCTGCCAATTTAATTCTGAATTTACTATTGATGGTGCAGTCATTGAAGAAGGAACCGGTAGTAATCCCTGCGGATTTAATCCGGGGCTATACGTAGCGATTATTGATCCCATCACCCTAACCCCATGGCAAACTCGTTGCAACGGTTTTAATCCGCTCAACAGTTTTGGGAATGCAAACGATAACTGCGCCTGCCGTAACCGACCTGAAAATTATTTCTTTTATAATCTCAGCGTTGCTTCACAACGCGCTGCATTGGAAAATCTGATCAACAATATTGTTCCAAATGGACATTATATTTTAGCTTATACTAATCATACTCCTCCGTTTTATAATTCAACGTTTTGGCCCAACAGTCTTATAACGGCATTTGAAAATTTGGGGGCTGATACCTTGCGTACATTGGTAGACAGTGCATATTCCCGTTCATATATTTTCTTTACTCGTAAAGGATTCAATCAAACCACACAGGAAGCCGTTGGTCCTACTGCTTTATCACCAGCTGAGCTTATTACCTATCTTGAAAACGACTGGATGTTTGGAACAATTACATCGCCGGTAATAGGACCTGCCAGCCGTTGGGGCTCTTTTCATTGGAGTTCTTATTCAATAGATGCAGACCCTACGCAAGATTCTGTTTCGGCAAAAATCATTGGAATTCGATCAACCGGCCAGCAAGATGTATTATTTAACGACATTCAACCCTCAACGACGATGATTCCAGATTTATTCAATACCATAGATGCTGCCGTTTATCCATACTTGAAATTATTTTTCTTTACACGGGACGATAGTAACTTAACTCCTCGTCAATTAGGAAGCTGGCATGTATTATATGAGGGGGTACCGGAAGCAGCTCTCAACCCATCCATTCAATATAGTTTTTACCAAGACACACTACAACAAGGCGAACAACTCAAATTAATCACAGCGATAGAAAACATAGGCGATTATGACATGGATAGCCTTTGGATTCGTTACTTCATCATTGACAGAAACAACCAACTTCATAACTTCTATCAAAAAAACGATTCTCTACGGGTAGGGCAATATTTGGTGGATACGTTCACGGTATCTACCACAAATTACCCCGGACTGAACAGTCTTTGGATTGAAGCCAATCCAATCAATACTCCTTATTATCAGTTAGAACAAACCCATTTTAATAATATTGGCCAGCGTCTTTTTGTAGTGGGTAACGACAAAATAAATCCCATACTGGATGTTACATTTGATGGAATTCATATCATGAACGGAGACATTGTGTCTGCCAAGCCTGATATTTTAATTCAAATCAAAGATGAAAATAAATTACTGTGGATGGACGATACATCGGATGTAGAACTCTATCTGAAAAAGCCCAATTCATCAATAGCCCAACGATTATATTTTTCCAATCCGGATCTTACCTTTATTCCAGCTACCAATAATCAAAATTATTGTAGAATTGAATACAAACCAGATTTTACGAATCAAGATGGAATGTACGAATTATTGGTTCGTGCTACCGATAAATCGGGCAATGTTTCTGGATACGGAAACGGAGCATTTGATTACAACATACAATTTGAAGTAATTAGTAAACCAACAATTACCAATGTTTTAAATTATCCTAATCCATTCTCTACTTCAACCCGATTTGTATTTACACTTACTGGCAGTGAAATTCCAACAGAATTTACTATTCAGATTCTTACTATTAGTGGTGTAGTGGTAAGAGAAATTACCCTTGAGGAATTAGGTCCGATACATATTGGCAGAAATATAACACAATACGCCTGGGATGGTACTGATGAATATGGTGATAAATTAGCTACTGGTGTTTACTTATATCGTGTAATAACAAAACTGAATGAAGAACCTTTGGATAGAAAAACCACATCAGCCGATAAATATTTTAAAAACGGATTTGGTAAAATGTATATTTTAAGATAATGAAGACATTACTATTCATATTTTTTCTGTTTGCTAGTTTTACATGTAAACTTTATTCTCAAAATTTTAATTTTCCTGAAGAACGAAAAACCAATTGGAGTAAGCTGATAAATCATGACACTTCTTCGTTTAATTTTACCATATTAAATGTTTTATCACTTGGATTATTAAATGATAGCATAACTGATAATTCTCACATTTTAAATAACTTAATTTCAACTTATGATAGTACTATCTTTTTCTTTCCAGAGGGAAATTACATATTCAAATCACCCATATACTTAAAATCGAACATTAAGATAAAAGGAGAGGGAAACAATAAAACCATTTTTCATTTTGATATAAATATCCCCAATCACAGTATCAATGCTATTGGAAACGAATTAAATACAAA
>CALEWF010000038.1 GCA_937925455.1 uncultured Flavobacteriales bacterium
ATCTGCTGCGGATGGAAGTGGAAAGCCCGCAGGGGCGAAGCCCACAGGGCACGGGGTAGCGGGGCTGAGGGCACGAAGACACCGCTACCCCGATGCCCTATGTGGCTGAGCCCCGAGGACTTGGAGCGAACAGCCGCTTGAAGCAGCCTAATATCAATAATCTAAATAGCACTTTTGGATTAAATAAAAAACGGATTATATGTTTGCAGAAAATTTGATACATGAAAAAAATATTGGTAATTGGAGCCGGAAAGTCAGCTACAACCCTGATAGATTACTTATGCGACCATGCATTAACCAATAATTGGGAAGTAACCGTAACCGATATTCGAAAAGAAGATGCGCTAAACAAAACCCAAAACCGGCCCGGAAGCCATGCCGAAGCATTAGATATTACTGATGAAGCAAGAAGAAAAGCATTGGTAAATAAACACGATATTGTAATTTCTATGCTTCCGGCAATTATGCACACCAATGTAGCCAAAGATTGTCTGGAATTTGGCAAACATCTGGTAACAGCTTCTTATGTTTCAGACGAGATGCAAGCCATGGATGAAGAAGCCAGGAAGAAAGATTTGATTTTTTTGAATGAAATTGGTTTAGACCCAGGAATTGACCACATGTCAGCCATGCGGGTTTTAGACCAACTCAAATCAGAAGGTGCTGTGCTTACCGGATTTGAAACCTTTACCGGCGGTTTACTGGCTCCTGAGTCAGAAGAAGGCAATCCGTGGAAATATAAGTTTACCTGGAATCCACGAAACGTAGTATTAGCGGCCAGTGGTGGAGCCGTGAAGTTTCTGCATGGTGGAACTTTTAAATACATACCCTACCACAAAGTATTTCGCCGTACCGAACGAATCAACCTGGACGGAATTGGTATGTTTGAAGGATATGCTAACCGAGATTCACTCAAATATTTAAAACTATATCAGTTAGAAGGTATCAAAACCTTGTATCGAGGCACTTTGCGCCGCCCCGGATTTTGCAAAGCCTGGGATATTTTTGTACAGCTTGGCGCTACGGATGATTCGTACATCATGGAAGGTTCTGAGCACATGACACATCGTGATTTCATTAATTCATTCTTGCTGTATCATCCTACTGATTCCGTAGAAATAAAATTAGCCCACGCCATGCGCATTGATTTAGATAGCGACGAAATGCTGATGCTGGAATGGCTGGGAGTATTTTCGCACGAGCCTATTGGTTTAGGAAAGCCTGGAACGCCGGCACAGCTATTACAAAAAATACTGGAGAAAAAATGGACTTTAAATTCTACTGATATTGATATGATTGTAATGTGGCATAAATTTAATTATACGCTACATGGCAAAGAACATGAAATACATTCAACCATGGTAGTAAAAGGTACCGATGCATTGAATACCGCCATGGCAAAAACTGTTGGCCTGCCCGCAGCCATTGCTACCAAATTGATACTGGAAGGGAAAATTACAACGCCAGGAGTTCAAATTCCGGTATCTAAAGAAATTTATGAACCCGTTTTAAACGAATTGGAAAAAAATGACATTCGTTGTACTGAAAAACAAGTAAAATAAGTGATAGTTTGTTAATTACTTTTTAAAAAACTAATTCGTAGGGTGAGTAATTTGCTCCTACATTTAGGGGCATGAAGCGAAAAAAAATCATCCTGATTATACTCCTTGTACTTACTGCTTTAAGTGTTGTATTTATATTCTTTTTCAGTAAAGCGAACCGTTTGAAAACTCCGGCCATTCATGCCATACCGGCTGATGCTGAATTTATTCTGGAGGTGTACAACCCCTTTGAAACCGGAAGGCGCAACTTACAATACCCATTTTGGAGGCTTACTGATAGCATTACTTCCATTGAATTGTTTCTTAAAGATTTTAATGATTTAGATTCGCTTATCCGAAACAACGAAAAAACGCAGGAGTTTTTTAGGCAAACCACTCTGTATATTTCATCGCATTCATATCAACATCAAACACATTGGTTGTTTGTTTGCAACATCAACAAAACCATTAAATCACATTTTATTGACCAATTTGTTGTAAAGGCCAACAAAGATTATACCTTAGACAAAATTGAAACCGACTACGGAACCATAAAACGCATGCAATTATCCGATAAACAACGTTTTTTTTATTATGCTTTAAAAAACAACATCTGGATAGCTTCCATGCACCTTGAGCAGGTAAAATCTGCATTACGTACTATTGAAGAAAAAAACGGATATACAACTCAACCCGATTACGAAAAACTAATGAAGTTACAGCCCGAAAACACCGGTATAACCCTTCTTGCTAGTATAAAAGGTTTATTGGGTTGGGCTTCCAGAACATGGGATATGGAAACAATCTTACCCGCCATAGAACAATTTTCCGCACTCGGTCATTATACGCTTGAATTTGATAGTTTGAATATTCATGCCAAAGGGATTCATCCTTTATTAGAAACATTAACTATTGAAAGCAATTTACCTGAAGTAGCAACCGACTGGAAAAAAGAAAGCCGATATATACCCGCAGAAGTTCAAACCATTTTATCGTATACAGTTTCACCTAATGTTTTTAAAAAATCAGCACACTCTTGGTTGGAAAAACTTAATGGCTGTGCTCACATCCTTTTGTACACGGATTTTACATCGCATTACAACTGGATGATTTTGCCGGTAGAAGAAGACGCTAAAGAAATATTGGAAGAAATATGTGATTCGGTGATTATAGATTCTTTAATCATTGATTACCCTATTACCTGGGGTACAATTTCACAAAAAGATATTTTGAAACAACTGCCATTTCATGCAATAGACACTACATGGAATGTTGCAGCAATTTTGCAAAACAGGCTGATTCTGGCAAATTCCAAAGAATCCATAGTAGCTTATCATCAAGAATTAAATCGTCAAACGATGACCGATAACGATCTATTTTTGAAATCGGTTCAAGGCACCGGTCAGGGTAAATTCTCTTGGCAACTTTGGCTTAAACCCATTCCCATCAATAGTTCTGTTGAATCGTCTGTTGAAAGAAATAAACCGATATCGTTTATTGAATCGGTATGTATTCGATGGAGTAACCGAAAAGAGCTGGTTCGGGTATCGGCTAATGTATATTTTTCAGAACAACAAACTAACCCTATACCGCCCATTTGGGAAGTATCTTTGGGTGGGAAAATCACGGTTGATCCCATTCTGTTATTTGGAAAAGATACATCCATTGTTGTTGTCGCTTCTGATAATATTTTATACAACATTCATTTACGGCATGGCAAAATACATTGGAAAAGACAACTTAATGAATCGCTTTCAACTCCCCTTCACCCAGTTAACTGGAGTAATAAAGAAATATCACAAGTTTTGTTTTCAAGTGGAAATAAGATTTATCTCATAAATGCCGATGGTAAAGATGCCCTTGGATTTCCGGTAGATTTTAAAGTACCTGTATCCATAATTTGTGTTGAAAAAGACCTGGCCGTTATAAAAACAGCACAAAATGAATTATGGATTATTACACCACAAGGAACAAGCACGTTGTTTAGTAGTAACAACTCTGAAGGAAATTATTATTGCGGAAAGCCAGATGGTGAACTTACCTGTATATGGCTGGGGAACAATGGAGCAATCACGGTGATGAGAAATCAGCGGGTATTATTTGAGTTAAGTGACTGGAATAACGAAATATCCAGCCATGTTTTTGTTATTTGGAATAAAACCCTTGCAGCCAGTGCAATTGTTTTTTCAGATAATTCCAATCAACTGGTAATACGTTATCTTGACAAAACCAAAAAACCTGACATATTTCAAAGAAAACAACAAACCAGGTTATTGAATTACCATGATTTTAATCAGGATGGTACAAACGAATTTCTTGTAGTAGAAGAAAATATGCTTAAAATTATAAGTAGAAGCAATGAAATTCTTCAGGAATCTAAAGCACCTTTTAATGGCTCTTCAATTTTTGTAAAAAACTTTTCTGGAAATTTTATGCTTTTGCAAGACCGAAATAAAAATTTACAGACCATACACAACTTAGCTGATTTAAATAAATTACCCGGTATTCAGATTTACAGTAAAATTGGGATGCTACAAAGCATTAACCCCAATAAAACATTATTGCTTGTTACATCGGATGGAATAAATAAATTGTTGTTTTATCAAGTTTATTTTTGAGTATCATTGTTTTTTTAACATATTTGCAAATAAATTAAAGTTGTATGAAAATAAAACGCAAGCTGTTACCCCTATTCCTTGTAAACTTTTTTTTAATTCACTCCTTCTCTATTCATTTATTTGCTCAAGACTATTCAGGCTACAGCATTGGCAGCTGGGCTGGTATTAATTCATTGCATGTGAATCCAGCCAATGTAGTTGATTCAAGATTTAAGGTGGATATTAATTTATTTGCTTTGAATTTAGATATAGCAAATAATATTTATGGAATTAACCAATCTGGTTTATTTTCGGGAGCGATTGGACAACCTGGATGGGATACAATTTATTTGGTTAAATATTACAAACAATCAAATGAAAATCGATTTGCTTATGTGAATCTTCGAGTTCAGGGACCATCTTTTATGTTTAATATAGGAAGAAAAAACGGGTTGGCTTTTTCTTCTAATGTCAGACTATTAGTAAATGCTGATAACGCACCAAGCGATTTGGTAGGTGTGATGATAGAAGGCATCCCTCCGGCTGTTTATGGTCAGCAGTTTGGAAACGAATTTACAAGCGGAAACGTAAATGCATGGGCAGAGTATGGAATAAGTTATGGTCGAGAAATACTGGATAAAAATGAGCATTATTTAAAAGCCGGTATAACTTTTAAATTATTACAAGGTCTGGGTGGAGCTTACGCTAACGGAAGAAATTACAGACTAGTTTTTGGTGATGATACCTTAAGAAGATTAGAAGGAAATATAAACTACGGTCACTCCGATAACATAGATATACCATTCCCCAATTCTTCTTTTACTTTCAAATTTGAAGGTCCTGGATTTGGTGCTGATTTAGGTATCGTGTATGAATGGCGACCCAAATGGCAGAAATATAAATACAACATGGATGGACAAACCAACCTATGGCGTAGAAATGTAGAAAAGTATTTGATTAAGGTAGGGCTTTCCCTAGTAGATGTTGGAAGTACATTTTATACCAGAAGCAAAAACAGTAGAGATTTTACGGCAAATGTTCAAGATTTACCCAATTCACACTTTTATGGAGCTCAATCGTTTTTTGATATTACAGATAAGGTAATGACTATGCCCGGCATTACTGTTAACGACCCAGGGCAAACATCATTTGGCGTTGAATTGCCATTAGCACTAATAACATCTATAGATGTGCAACCAGCAAAAGGCTTTTTTATCAATTTCACACCTCACATTGCCTTTAATCAAGGACAAAGTGATAACAATCGAGTGCATTCCACTACTAATTTAGGAATGACCATTCGCTATGAAAATCCTTGGTTTGGAGCATATATGCCAGTATCTTATAATTTTGCTTCGCAATTTAATTGGGGTATATCACTTCGTTTAGGTCCTTTGTTCTTTGGTTCACACAACATTTTTTCAAACCTGATTTCCGGAACCTGGAAATCATTCAATTATCATTTGGGTTTAAAAGTTCCAATTCCACATGGGCATCCACGTGATAGAGATAACGACCAGGTATCTGATAAGAAAGATAAATGTCCGGATGTTCCGGGTCTGTGGGAATTTCTGGGTTGTCCGGATACAGATCGCGATGGTATTCAAGATTCAGAGGATGATTGTCCTACCGAGCCTGGTATTGCTCAATTCAAAGGATGTCCGGATACTGATGGTGATGGATTACCTGATAAAAACGACAAGTGTCCCACCGATGCAGGACCAAAAGAATTGCAAGGATGTCCTGACCGCGACTTTGATGGGGTAATTGACCGTGAAGACGACTGTCCGGATGAAAGAGGATTACCACAATTTAATGGATGTCCGGATACCGACGGCGATGGATTAATTGACAAGCTTGACCAATGTCCTACAATACCCGGTCCGAAAGAACAATTTGGATGTCCGGATACCGATGGCGATGGAATATATGACCATGAAGACCAGTGTCCTACTGAAAAAGGATTACCAGAATTGAAAGGTTGTCCGTATGCAGATACAGATAAAGATGGTATTCGTGACATAGATGATAAGTGTCCTGAAGTTCCAGGTCCGATTGAAAACGGCGGTTGTCCGTACGCAGATAGCGACAAAGATGGAGTTATAGACCTGGAAGACAAGTGTCCGTTAACTCCTGGTGTTCGTGAAAACTTTGGATGTCCTCCAATCTCTGAAAAAGAAAAAGAAGTATTGAAGCGGGCATTTGAAAACTTAGAATTTGCCACCGGTAAGTCTATCATCAAAACAAGTAGTTATGATGAATTGGATGACTTAGCGAATCTGCTCAAAGAGAAGAAAGAATGGAAGCTCTTAATTGAAGGGCATACCGATAATGTTGGTAAACGTGAATCCAATATTACGCTCTCTAAGAACAGAGCCAATGCTGTGAAGACTTATTTGGTGAATAAAGGAGTTAGCGCTTCCCGCTTTGTAGTGAAATGGTATGGACCAGATAAGCCAATTGACACCAACGATACTGAAGAAGGCCGTCAACGCAACCGTCGTGTTGAAATGACCCTGATTCAGGATTAACACATAACACCTATCATGAACAATAAAGGCTATCCTCAGGATAGCCTTTATTGTTTCTTTTGCCCCATCTTTCCTATTAGAAGATTTATTTGTAAGTTTGTTAATATTCGATGGCTTTGATTAACCATATACTAAAATCATATTTAAGTCAACGTATTCAGCGAATTGAATATGCCATCAAACATCCTTGGCAAATTCAAAAAAACACATTGAAATACTTGCTTAATGAGGCAAGAAATACCGAATGGGGAATCAAACACCATTACGAAAAAATTAAATCAACCGATGATTATCGTTCATACGTTCCTGTACAAACGTATGATACATTAAAATCATACATATTACGTATGCATGCTGGAGAACAAAACATTCTCTGGTCCTCTCCTATCCGTTGGTTTGCGAAATCGTCAGGAACTACAGAAGATCGGAGTAAATTTATTCCAGTATCTAAACAATCATTAGCTTATACCCATTACCGTTCCGGCAAAGATATTATGGCTATTTATGCCAAAAACAACCCCAAAACCCATGTTTTTAAAGGAAAATGTTTGGTATTGTCTGGCAGTATATCTCCCAACCAACCCGGAGCACGCATTTACTCAGGTGATATTTCCGGGGTATTGATTGAAAATTTGGAATGGTGGGTTAATTTATTCCGAACACCTCGAAAAGAAATAGCTTTATTACCAGACTGGGAAACAAAAATAGACCGATTTGTAGAAGAAACCATTCATGAAAAGGTTACTTATCTTTCTGGTGTACCTTCATGGATGCTGGTACTGGCCAATCGAATACTCGAAAAAACAGGTAAAAAGTCATTAATGGAAGTATGGCCTGATTTGGAGTTATTCATTCATGGAGCCATTAATTTTGAGCCCTATCAGCAATCATTTCAAAATATTATTCAAAATCCGAACATGAATTATTATGAAACTTACAATGCTTCGGAAGGATTTTTTGCCCTGCAAGACCGAAATGAGCGGGGCGATATGTTGCTGATGATGGATTATGGGATTTACTATGAATTTTTACCCATGGATGAGCTGAGTAAAGAAAATCCAAGAACCTTAACTTTGCAAGAAGTTGAAACTAATCAAAACTATGCATTGATTATTAGCACCAATGCAGGATTATGGAGATATATGATTGGTGATACTATCAAATTTACATCCTTGCAACCTTATCGTATCGCTATTACCGGAAGAACCAAACACTTCATCAATGCCTTTGGTGAAGAGTTAGTAGTAGAAAATGCAGACAAGGCCTTAACCTATGCTTGTGCCGAAACCGGTGCACGTATCAAAGACTACACGGTTGCTCCCGTTTATCTTAAAGAAAATAAAGCCGGATATCATGAATGGCTGATAGAATTTGAAAAAGCACCTTCTGACCGTTTCATTTTTACACAATTATTAGATCAACGCTTACGGGAAGTAAATTCTGATTATGATGCAAAACGAAAAGGTGATCTAACATTGACGATGCCAGTAATTCGCATCTTACCTCAAAACACATTTTATATATGGATGAAAAGCCGGGGGAAACTTGGTGGGCAACACAAAGTCCCTCGCTTGTGCAACGACCGTAAATATGCGGATGAAATATTATCACTAACCGGATTCGACTGTGAACCATGAGATATTTTTTTGTGTTCATGGTTTTGGGGTTGTCTTTTTTTTCACTCAAGTCGCAACCCAAAGAAATACCTATCAAGCAAGGTAGGCTGATTAGTGCTGACCCCATCGGTAATGTGTACATTGCTACCCGAAATCAGCTCTATTTAATCAACCGATACGATACCATATTTAAAACATTTAGTAATTTGAAATTAGGAATGCTTACCACTTTGGATGCATCCAATCCCTTAAAGGTTTTACTCTACTTTCGAGATCAAGGGAAAATTCAGTTTTTAGATAATACTGCATCGGAGCTTAGCACCCCCATCAGCCTGAATAATTTTTCCTTAGAACAAAGTACCCAAGCCTGCATTTCGTTTGATAATGGGTTTTGGCTTTATCTTCCTTCTACATTTGAATTAATTCGTTTTAACCAACAAATGGAAATCAGTAGCCGTACTAAAAACATTCAACAATTAACCGGCATTAACGAGTTTAATCCGTTAGAAATAAAAGAGCGGGCTAATTTACTTTATATGAATGATCCAGACAAAGGGTTGTTTGTATTTGATGTATTTGGAGGATTTGTAAAAAAAATCCCAATCACCGGAATTGAAAAATTTCAGTTGTTTAATGATCAATTACTATACAGAAAATCCAATCGGCTGTATGTTTACAACCTAACTACTTTTACAGAAACCATGCATGATTTCCCTGAAAACAAACCACCCCTTGATTTCGATTTCTCCTCTTCTAAAATTTACATGCTTTATCCCGATAAATTGCTCATTTATTCAATTCCGGAGCAACCTTAATGAGTTTTTTTATTTATTTGCAGTATATTTATTAACCCTAATTCATTTCAAATTCAAAATTTATGCATATCGCAATTGCAGGAAATATAGGTTCAGGAAAAACGACCTTGGCATCAAAACTTGAAAAACATTACGATTGGGTGGCTCATTACGAAGATGCAGACGAAAATCCATATTTGAATGACTTTTATGAAGACATGCAACGCTGGTCATTCAATTTGCAAGTATATTTTTTGCGTAGCCGTTTTCAGCAAATCATTGATATTCGAAAAAGCGGTAAAAATGTAATACAAGATCGTACCATTTATGAAGATGCTTACATTTTTGCCCCTAACCTTCATGCCATGGGTTTGATGACTACCCGTGATTTTCAGAATTACACCGAACTTTTTAAATTAATTTCCTCATTTATACAACCCCCTGATTTGCTAATTTACTTAAGGGCCTCTGTACCTACCTTGGTAAACCAAATTCAAAAACGAGGTAGAGAATATGAAAATAACATCCGCCTTGACTACCTCAAACGGCTTAATGAACGTTACGAGGCATGGATTTCTACCTATGAAGAAGGTAAATTACTCATTGTGGATGTAGATAATAACAACTTCTCTGAAGTGCCGGAAGATTTGGGAAAAATTATTCAATCCATTGATGCTGAAATCAATGGATTATTCTAATATTCAATTATTTTATTTTGTTAAAATTTAATTGTTCAAAATAGTTATCCGTGTAAATAGATGGGGGGCGTTCGAACGTTTCTATGCCTTGTAGGGCAGATACACCCGCTGCCCCGTCTGCTGCGGATGGAAGTGGAATGCCCGCAGGGGCGAAGCCCACAGTGCACGGGGTAGCGGGGCTGAGGGCACGAAGACACCGCTACCCCGATGCAATGTGTGGCTGAGCTTCGAGGACTTGTAACGTACAGCCGCTTGAAGCAGCTTAATATAAATACTCTAATGACAATTATAGAGTTAAACATTTTATTTGGTTTTATGTTTTTTTAAAAAAGTTAAAACATGAAATCATCTGCATTACACGTAATTCAAGACGAAGATATTTTTATTAGCGGCGTTGATACCCCCCTTCGCGAAGACGCATTTTATCTCGATGATGAAACAAAAATGGAAATGATTGAAGAACGATTTCGGGATATTATGAACATTTTGGGACTTGACTTAACTGATGACAGTTTAAAGGATACTCCACGTCGTGTAGCTAAAATGTATGTGAAAGAAATTTTTAGCGGATTAAACCCGGCTAATAAACCCTCAATAAGTCTTTTTGAAAATAAATACCAATACAATCAAATGTTGGTAGAAAAAGACATTACATTATATTCAAATTGCGAACATCATTTTGTTCCCATTGTAGGAAAAGCACACGTGGCATACATTTCAAATGGGTATGTGATTGGGTTATCAAAAATTAACCGCATTGTACAATATTATGCCAAACGTCCGCAAGTACAAGAGAGACTCACCATACAAATCGCAGAAGAATTAAAAGCAGTATTAAAGACAGAACATGTAGCAGTGGTTATTGAAGCAGAACACTTGTGTGTTTCATCGAGAGGAATTCAAGATATTTCCAGTCAAACGGTAACATCACATTACAGTGGAAAATTTTTGAATGAACAAACCAGAAATGAATTTCTGTCATTGATAGGCAAGTAAAACGCATTTAACTTACGTTTTACTTGAATTATTCGCTATCTTGCTTTACGACGAATTACAGTTTCGGCAGCAGCAACAATGTTTGGAACGTCCAATCCGTATTTTTTCAATAATTCCAGAGGCTTGCCGCTTTCACCGAATGTATCGTTAACTGCCACAAATTCCATTGGCGACGGATAATTTAAGCATAAACATTGCGCCACGCTTTCACCCAAGCCTCCATTACGCATGTGTTCTTCTGCAGTAACTACACATCTAGTCTTTTGAACAGATTTCAAAATAGCTTCTTCATCCAACGGCTTAATCGTGTGTATATTGATAACTTCAGCTGAAATTCCACGTTCAATCAGTACTTCTGCGGCTTCAATGGCTTTCCAAACCATGTGTCCGGTAGCAATAATCGTAACATCTGTTCCTTCTATCATCAGTTTGGCTTTACCAATTACAAAGGGTTCATCAGGCGAGGTAAAAACGGGCCAAGCCGGCCTTCCAAAACGCAAATAAACAGGGCCTTGGTGTTCTGCAATAGCTAATGTTGCTGCTTTGGTTTCATTATAATCACAGGGTGAAATTACAGTCATGTTAGGCAACATCTTCATCATTCCTATATCTTCTAAGATTTGATGTGTTGCACCATCTTCGCCCAGCGTAAGACCGGCATGCGAAGCACATATTTTTACATTTTTATTGGAATAGGCAATGCTTTGGCGTATTTGATCATAGACCCTACCGGTTGAAAAATTAGCAAATGTTCCGGTAAACGGAATTTTACCACCTATGGTTAATCCGGCAGCAACGCCCATCATATTAGCTTCGGCAATGCCTACTTGAAAAAAACGTTCAGGAAATTCTTTTTCAAAATCGTTCATCTTTAACGAACCTCCTAAATCAGCCGTGAGCGCTACCACTTGTGGATTTTTTCGCCCCAATTCCAGCAATCCCGCTCCAAAACCTGAACGTGTGTCTTTTTGCTCTGTAAATGTATATTTCTTCATATCTAACTATTGCATTAAATTAACAATAATGGATTCTCCGGATTTAACAGAAAAAGTTCGCTCTTTGGTTAAAATTGTTTCTTTAGATAGCCTGAAACGAAATACTACTTTGTAATTTCCGGGCTGTAGCACCAAGGCTTGATTTACAGCAGTTTCAGATAAATTGGTTACAAATTCCAAATCATTACCTTTTAATTTAAATACACTTCCATACCCTACATTTCCAAACTGAAAATTCACCAAACCAGCCTCTTCAATTTCTACAGTAGTAGTTGTACTTTGGTTTACTTTAATATTTCGCTGATAAATTCGTGGCAAGGAGAGAATTTCTAAATCATAGGTTCCGGTTAAATATTTTACAGAAGTTCCAAAATCCTGCACATGTAAAGTTTCTAAGCTACCTGATTTTCTTACAATACATTTTAACACACCATACTGGTTTCTTCCGTTTATTTTCAGTTGAATAGAACCTTGAGGAGCATCTACAGCAATCACATTGTGTTTTCCTTGAGTAATTACAATATCGTCTTTCTCTACGGGTGGAATAGTATGAACTTTTAACCGATAGGTTAAAAAATTATCGAGGTACAAGGTATCCGGATTTCCCGCATGATTTAAGGTATGTACAAAATTGTGCACAATACGTCCTGAACGACTTTCGTAAAAGGTAATTGGCACATTCGTTTCTGTGGGTTTTTTATACGTATCCAGCAAATTCACTTGTGCGGTTGTAGGATATAATGCCTGTGTGATTACAATTTTTAAAACATCCCTGAAGCTTTCTTCTGTATTGGCATCGTAGTAATTCCCCACACATTTTAATGAGGTTTTTATTTCATCTCCCAACCCTACTCCAATAATGAATGGCTTTAAAATCACATTGTTTTTTTGTAAGGCAGCTGAAACTGCACAGGGGTCACCACCGCATTCTTCTTTCCCATCGGTTATTAAAACAATGATATTTCGAGAATTCGACCCCTTAGGAAAATCAATGGCCGTTGCTTCTAACGACATGGCAATGGGCGTAGTACCTCGGGGTTGTGTGTTTTTTAGAAAATTCTTAATCCGCTCATGATTATTTTTTTGGAAAGGCACTTCCAATTTGGTGTCATCACAATCTTGTGGCGGATATTGCTTTTGATGACCAAAAACGCGTAATGCTAATTCCACATGCTGTTGTTTTTTTAAACTATCCACCAATTCATTTAATAGATTAACTGCAATCTGCATTTTAGTAGCCGATTGCCATCTACCCAACATACTTTGCGATGCGTCAAAAACAAAAAGTATTCGGGTAAGTGGTTGCTGTTGTTGTGCAAAAACTTGCCAACTCCTGCTGCCTGCAAGAAATACCACAACAAAGCAAAGAATGGCAGCGTTTTTCTTCATCGTGAAACTTTAATAATCTCCAAGGGTTTCAGGTAATTGATCTAAGGCCTTTTGCAACAATTCATCGTTGGGTGCTATACCATGCCATTTATGGCTTCCCATCATATAATCTACTCCAAAACCCATTTCTGTTTTCATCAAGATAACGACCGGTTTGCCTTTTCCGGTATGTTCTTTGGCTTTTTTAAATACGCTAATAACTTCTTCCAGGTTATTCCCATTCATATGAAGCACATCCCATCCAAACGCTTGCCACTTAGCATTCAAATCACCTAATGACAACACTTGTTCTGTGCTGCCATCTATTTGCTGACCATTTACGTCAACTGTGGCAATTAAATTATCAATTTTTTTATGTGCAGCAAACATGGCTGCTTCCCAAATTTGTCCTTCCTGCAGCTCACCATCTCCGTGTAAAACATAAACTAACTTTTTATCGCCATTTAATTTTTTAGCTAATGCAGCGCCACAAGCTACCGATAATCCTTGCCCCAGTGAACCGGAAGCCACACGAACTCCGGGAGTATGCTCAGCCGTAGCCGGATGCCCCTGTAATCTGGAGTTTATTTTCCGAAAGGTTGCCAATTCAGCAACCGGGAAATATCCTTTTCTAGCAAGCACACTATACCATACGGGTGAAATATGACCGTTGGATAAAAAAAACAAATCTTCTCCTATCCCATCCATTGTAAATTGCTCTGGATTTACATCCATGATTTCAAAATACAGTGCTACCATGTATTCTGTACATCCCAACGATCCTCCGGGATGACCAGACTGTACGGCATGTACCATTCGAACAATATCACGACGCACCTGAGTGCAAATGTCTTTCAATTTTGCTATTTCTGCCATAATCTAAAATCTGCTCAAAATTAGTGGATTCGGGCTGGTTGAAATTTTGGTGTTAATAACTTTTGATAAGGCAATCACGCTTGATTATTGTAAGCAAATAAAAGCAGCCCTAATTTTTTTATTGCTTTTTCCTTTTGAAAACTAATTTCTTAAAGCTTCCATCGCTTTTAGAATAGTTTCATCATCCATATTGTTGATAAAATAAAATGCTTCATTCTTCCATATATTTCTAGCTATCATAGATTTTAACCTATTGGCTAATAATTTATACGATTTAGCTAATTGCACTTCATTAGCAGGAACTCCTTTTTCTGCGGCATAAGCAATAAACTTTCTAATCATTTGCGGCTCCAGAGTTTTATCCAAAGCAAACGCTTTATAATCTTTATATTTCTTTAAAAATTCCTGCCTGTATTGGTCTGCATAATCGAATGAAAAATCATAAGTAATCCCTTTACTTACTACACTAGTTAGGTATGGAGTAATTGCGGAAGTATCATAAGGAACAAGTATATCAGGCGTTATACCGCCTCCTCCATATACAATTTTTCCTCCGGGTGTTTTAAATTGCTCCAATGAATCTTTGGATAAAGTATCTTGTTGGGTAGTTGTACCCAAATACAAATCTTCATAATACTTCTGAACACCCTCAGAATAAGGACGTTGGATACAACGACCGGTAGGAGTATAGTAGCGGGCTACTGTTAAGCGTATGGCTGAACCATCAGAAAAATCAATTTGTTCTTGAACCAATCCTTTTCCAAAACTTCTTCTTCCTACTATTATACCCCGGTCATTATCCTGAATAGCCCCGGCTACAATTTCACTAGCCGATGCTGAACCTTCATCAATCAAAATAGCTAATGGCTGTGTTTCAAATCTACCAACTGAAGTTGCATAGTAAAGCCTTTTTTTACGTGCTTTGCCTTCAGTATATACAATTAGTTTTTTTCTGGGAAGAAATTCATCGGCCATGTCGGTGGCTGCATTCAAATATCCACCAGGATTACCACGTAAATCCAAAATAAGTTTTTTCATGCCAGATTCACTGAGTTTATCCAGCGCTGCAGTAAATTCGTTGTAAGTAGTTTCAGAAAAACGGTTGATTTTAATATAACCAATTTCTTGGTCAAGCATGTATGCCACATCCAGACTATATAGCGGAATTTTGTCGCGCTTGATGGTATATGGAATGAGCTCTTTTGTGTTTTTTCTGGAAATATGAACTTTTACTTGAGTACCTTTTTTTCCTCGCAGTTTTTTAATAACATCATGGTTAGTTATTTTAACCGAGGCCACGTTTTCATCATCAATTTTTACAATTCTATCACCAGCCCTAATCCCCACAGCTTCGCTGGGACCTCCGGATATTGCACTTACTACTACAATGGTATCTTTTACAATGTTAAACTCTATACCAATGCCTTCAAAATTTCCCTGCAAGTCTTCATTAACTACTTGTAAATCAGAAGGCGGGATATAGCTTGAATGCGGGTCTAATTGTTCTAAAAGAGCATAAATAGCCTTTTCTGTAAGTTGATTTTTATTGATAGTATCTACATATTCTGAATAAATTAAATCCAACACTTCATTAATTTTATCTCCCCCACCCCGATTTAATTGAAATATTGATTTAGACAGACCACCTTGTGCACGGGTATTCAGATGCTTGCCAATAAACATTCCAAATATCACTGAAATAGCCATTAAGATAGGCATCCACAATATAATTCGATGTTGATTTTTAGATGACATAGCTCCAAACAATTATTATCTTCAAAAAGAGGTAACAAACCTAACTAATTTTTGTGCAATTGGCAGATTATTTAAAATCAATTATTATTTACATCAAGCTTTTTAGACTACAATTTTTGTAGCCACTCCTGAATAATTTTTGATAAATTGTTGGGTTGATTTATATCAGGATATGCAGGTGAAAAGTTTAATAGAACGTTTTCATTAAGCGCAGTTTCATAAATAAATTGGAAAAAACCTAAATTTTGTAAATGTTTGGCTAAGTATTCTTGTTCTGTTTGGCCAGGTGTGGGAACCAGTATTGCTTGTTTTTTTAAAATATACCAATCCATGATACTAGAATACCCTGAACGACTTACAATCAATGCAGATTGTTGCAATGTCTGAAATAACTGTTGGGTATCAGCCAAATTGATTACAGTACAAGATTCTGGAACTTCAAACTTCATAGGATTTTTAGTTCCTCTTATAATTATTGTAGGCTTTTTATATTTTTTAACTATTTCTATGCAACGCTTTTCAAAAGTAGTTCGATGCGGTTCTGGTCCTGAAATAACAAAAACTACAGCATATTTTATATTCGTTTCGTCATATATTTGATGCATGCCATCAAATCTCGATAATGGGCCAATGTATTTAATAAGATAGGTTGATATCGGCGGATGAGATAACTTACCGGAAAGCGTAAAAGGACCGAAAAAATCAGGTACCCAAATTTCATCAAAAGGCTTTAAATACTTATAAGTGAGTTTGTTCAAAAATGGTTGTAAGAAGCTAAAACTACCGGCGTTTATGTATAACTGATGTGTAATACATACACTTGGGATATCCGGATGATAAATTCCATAACGATTATCTGAAATTATCCCATCCACCTTTTTTTGAGTACAAAATTTTTTTAGCCATTGATGTTCATCAGCTATCATTTTTCGAAACGAAGGATATTTCAGTATGGCAGTAATTCCCATTGGAAGCCATGGATGATAGGTAATTTCACGATAAGGCACTTGTACCGATTCTAACGAAGGAAATGTTTGTTTAAGCCACTGACCAGACAATCCGGAAGTACCTAAAATAACTTCAACCTTTTGATTAATTAACTCTTGAATGATTGGAACACAACGTGTGGCATGCCCAAGCCCCCAGTCTAACGGTGAAACGAATACCGTTTTTTTTCGGGATGTGCCCATTTACATATTCTTTGTTAAAGACCTTACGATTTTAAAATTCATAAAAAACTGTCGGGCAATAATGCGTAAAAAAGTATATCCGGGAACTGCAAAAATCATCCCCGGAATGCCCGCCAAACTACCTGCTATAATAATTACAATAAATATTTCTAAGGGATGCGCATTTACACTGTTAGAAAAAATTAAAGGCTGAAATAATACATTATCTAAAATCTGGGTGATTGAAAAAACAATTAACATCTTACCCATCAGCGGAACAATTTGCGTTGCAAAATCTAATTCAATATAATTGGTTACACCAAGCATTAAGCCCACAGCACCGCCAAGCAAAGGGCCAAGGTAAGGGATGATATTAAAAAATCCGCATAAAAAACCAATAGTAATGGCAATTTGAAATTCAAAACCAATAATGAGCAGTCCGAGGGTAACACAGGTCATAATCAACGTCAACTGAATGCCAAGCCCAATAAAATAGCGAGACAGCAACCGGCGGCTATCCTGAAGAATTAGGGTGGTTTGTTTTTCGTACTTTTCTGGAACTGAAGCTAAAACGATTTTATAGAAAAGACTTTGATCACGTAAAAAGAAAAAAGCAATAAATGTGGAAGAAAAAATTGCTGCCAAAAGATTACCAATCAAACTAAACAACGACTCAAACACATTCGTAACCTTGGTAAAACTAAAAAATTTCACCAATTGCTCTTTCAGCATCTCTTCCAATTGAGTACGATGCATAATGCCATTTTTTCCCAAAGTAGAATCATTTGTATAAGTAGAAGTACTATTAAACACATACAAGGTATCTATCGCCACGTATTTTATATGTTCAGGATGCATAGAATCAGGTATGGCTTCCACAAGAATTTGTTTTTCAATTACCTGGACGGAAGCCGACCTAGTTGTGTCTATAAAATTAAGTATGCCATACTTTTCTAAAAATGTGATGGTTTTATTGGCAGGTTCTTCTAAGCCTTCTAACACAATTTCAGGGTCCAGGTTAGAAAGTTTACTCCCCTGATGAATGAGTTGAGGTACAAGAATTGAAAAAAATCCAATAAATACAACCCATACAGAAACTAATGACAAAATTGCACTCAGCGGATTGGGAATTTTAAATCTACCTATTTGTATTTTTTCAAGAAACTTATAGATAGGCCGAGCTATCAAAGACAAAACAACACCCAATAACATGTATATTGCAATGGTTTTGAAGTACCATAATATGTACAGTACCACCGACAACGTAATAAGTGTAACCGTAATGCGGATAAATCGGTTAATTTGCAGAATGGGCTTATCTTCCATATTCAGATTTGCCATAAAACTATATATTCCTCAATTCATTAGCAACTTGCATAAGTGTTGCTTCATTCAAGGTATGTCCTCCTTCAAATGCTTTATCTTTCGTTTCTAACAAAAATTGCTGTTTAAAATCTTTCAAATTGTTGATGAAATCTTCTTTAATGTAAGGGTCTTCATTTCCATACACCATGTACACCGGTATGGAAAAACGATTTTTTAAATCAGTGTTCCAATGCATATCTTGTGGAAAGAATCCCGCCCAACAAATCAATGCATGAATAGGGAATGAAGTTTCTGCAACCCAACGGCAAACCGTAGGAACACCCTGAGAAAATCCAAGAACCACCAAGCGATGGGTAGTTTTGTTTATTTTTTTACACACATGTTCGTATACCTGCGTTAAATAATTTACATAGTCATGAATTTCATAAATTCTGTCTTCTCGGGTCATCCAGGATGCTCCTATCCTTCCGGAAGTTCCATCTAAGTAAAATCTTGACAAAGCTTCAGGGGCTACAACCATCACTCCCGGACGAAGTAAACATTTGAAATGACGGATGAAATATTGTGCCAACTGCCCATATCCATGAGCCACCAGCCATACTTCTGTTATCGGTACCGATTCATCAGCTAATACATAATACCTGGCCGTTCGTTTAACCGAAAGATGAAATTCTTCCATAAAAACAACTACGTAAAACTCTAAGCTAAACTAAATTAAATCCGCATTGGCAAGAACCCGATCATGGATTATGTGAAGTGCGCCAAAAGGTGTAACTTCGTTTCTACTTATTTTAATCATGCACCTAAATTGATAAAAAAATGAGTCCTCCTATCTTTCGGAGGGCTTATTTTTAACAGGTTTTTAACACGTTACTAATTTTACTTGCGGATTTTAGGGTTACTTAAATTTTTTATCAAGTTAACATCATTTTCATTGAATAATAATTTATGCTAAATACTCAATGAAAAAGGTTATTTACTAAGTCAGATGAATACATCGAATTTTGTTACTATAAATTAGCATACAAGTTAGCAAAGGATATAATATGAATCTAAAAAAATCAAATATCACCCTGTTTTTCCTCTTTATTGGATTTTGTTTACCGGTTATCGGGCAAATGAAATTCAATGAGATGATATATTCGGATGTTACTGCCTTGCATTACCAGTCTTTATCTTCTAATTACAATAAGCTTACATTCAAGGGTAAGTTGGCTGATAACTATTCGTTAACAATGGAAATCAGTGGTACTATAACTAATAATTCTGAAAAACCGGTTGAATTAAAAGGCCATTATTTTTACGATAACTTACCCATGAAAATATATTTGCAAGGGTATGTTCATGCTGATGGAACTGTCGTTCTTGAAGAATTAGTAAATGGTAAAATAACCGGAGTATTTAACGGTAGAGTTAGTGAACAAGAATTTAAAGGAACTTGGACGGGAGCACGGACTCAAAGTCAGTATGAATTCCGTCTTTCAGAGTTCATGCCAGCCGGTGCAGCTCAGTTTGAAATGAAGCATATTCGTACCACCAATCGCAAATGTGGAAACTTATTGCCTGAAAAGTGTTCTTCTTTTGATGTAATTTATCCTACTATTACAAATGCTGCCGGCTCTTTTGCAATTAACACAGCCATTGAAAATCAAATTGCTTCGTTTACCCATATTCAAACCTCATCCTTAAACTTTAGTACCATTGAAGAAGAATTACAATATGCCTTAAGCAAGGTTGAAGGGGTAAATACCGAATTAGTTGTATCGGTGGAGATGAATAAGGAAAATATTTTATCGCTGCTTTATTTTCATTCAGAGTCTGAAAATGATGCCCCAGTTGCTATCACAAGTTTTATTTATCAAAACTTTAACCTTCAAACCGGCGGTTTAATTACATTGGATGATTTATTTGTAGAAGGATACGAAAATTTTCTGGGAGAAAAAATTCAAAATAATTTATGTTCTCGTTACGGAAAGGTTGATTTCATTCGTAATGAATTTTTTATTACCAATAATTTTGAAATTTCTGAAAAGGGCATTATGTTGCAATACAATGCTCAAGATGTAATTACTGAAAACGGGCAAATCCCTTCAATTTTCTTTTCTTACTGTGAACTGGAAGAAATTTTAAATCCATCTGGATTATACTATCCATTCATTCAAGCCAGAATGAACTAATACTACATTTAGCAAATTTAATTTTCTTTCAATTTCAACCCTTTTTAATATAGATTGATGTTAAGCTCATTGCACCAAAATCTTCAATTTTACAATCTATATTATGATCTCCTTCAACTAAACGAATATTTTTGACTTTAGTACCAGCTTTAATGGGTTTTGAAAAAGCTTTCCCTGGTAAATCTTTTATTATAATAATGGTATCTCCATTCTGTAATTCTGTTC
>CALEWF010000039.1 GCA_937925455.1 uncultured Flavobacteriales bacterium
TGTTTTTTGTGTAAAATTTGGTGCTCTTCGTGGTAAAAATTTAGAAACCAGAAGCACTAAAAAAATTTTAACTACAAAAAACTCCGTGATATACGGTTAAAATTGAAAATGATTGTAATAACACACCTTTTTCTGTACTCTCTGTAGTTAAATTTTTATGTAATAGTGGCTTCTGTGTTATTTTGTCTTTTCGGATGCCACTGTAAAATGTCTAATGCATAATTGGGGTTTAAAATTTTTTCTCAACATAAATTTCTCTATTTTTTTATCATGAAAAGGGTTATTAAGGATTAGCTATTTGATAAAATTTCTTCTTTATTATTAAATTTTAATTTATTTAAACAACGATTGATATGAGGTTTTTCAAAGCAGAAATAAAATAAGTACGCAAATATTTGATTTGCCAATGATAATAATAATCCACTAAATGATCCAACCGTCAAAGCAATTCCGTAAGACGGTAGCTGACCTGGACCATACATAGGATTATTAAACCATTTATACGGACCTTTAACTTGGAAACTAGTTAAAAATCTCCCATAAAACATATCCATGTAATAATAAGCGCCTCTCTTTATCAATAAAAATGACCAAATATTTATGATTGTTCCAAAAATAATTAGGCTATAACCAATTAATGTTAATAAATTAACTTCAAAATCTAAAATATTAAAAAGAGGTGGAAACATTGATTTTAAATTAGGAAATAAATCCCACGATGTATGTTTTAAAAAAAGTCCGTAACTTCTGGCTCTATACCAAAAACAGAAAGCTGTAATAAGTAAATATATTTCACCAGATTTTTTTTCACCCCATTTTTTTTTCATTCTATCCGCTATACCATTTTTTGTAAAACTTAGAAATAAAAAACTTTGTCTAAAAATAAACCAAATAATTGAATAGTAAATAACAAAATTATATGAACTCAGAAATTCAATATATTTAAAACTTATTATTTCAATCAAAATCAATAATAATAATATTATTCTTGGAAAAGTAAATTTGTCTAATAATATTCCAGACATTTCAATAATTGATATTAAAATTTTAAAAAAAATGTTATTTTTTAATTTTATTATCCAGTTTTTCATATTCCAATAGTTTAAACTTTAACTTTAGTAAAATTTTGAATTATACATGATAACTTAAAAACTTAATTTTGAAAAATATACATTTTTTAAAAAGTTATAATTTAATAGCTTCTTTCAACTTCCCATGCTCGTAAATTTCTTGAAGAATGATTTTTCCGGTTTCATCGAAGTATAACCAACGTCCTTCAGGTACTTCTTGTTTTTTTAATATAAACTGTATCTTATTGTTTTCATCAGGCTCACCATAGCTAACAATGATATCATATTGATTTTCAAAAAAACGAATGCATTTAATTTTCCCCGATTCAAAAAATTCTATGTTTTTACCAATACGCATAGAAGCTTGACCGGGAAGCTCAGTATCATCCCCATTACCCGATAAAGGCGGTAAATGGGGTATGTAGCTACGAAAAGATGAAAGACCGTAATTACCCTTTTCTTTAATTATGCCGTTGTTGTAATATAAAGTATAGCTTCCCAGCTTAATACCATGGCGATAAGAATATTCACTTATTAATTCGCCCGTTTCAGCATAGATTTTTTGATTACCGTTTTCCCACCCTTTTTTATAATTAAATACAGCGCGTATTTTTCCAGAAGGATAGTATTGTTTCCAGATGCCTTCTCGCCGATTTTTGAAATAACGCCCTTCTGAAAGCAAAATACCTGATGGAGAAAAGTGTTGGTATAAAACGGTGTTTTTTCCTTTGACTTCGTATCGGTCTTTCACGGTCCCGTTTTCCCAGGTGGTTTGCTCACCAATTTGCGAAAAGGCACTTATGCTTAGCCACAAAAAACCGGAGAATAAAGCAAACCTCATCTTAGCTTTTTACAAATTTGGTTGAAAACTGTTTATTCTGTGTATGAATTACCAATACATATACACCGGAACTCATTTTTGAGTCTAGATTTAAAACTAGCGTATTCATCGTTTTTTGATACACTTGCTTATCCTGAGAATAAAATTTCTTTCCCTTAACGTTTGTAATTTCAATGAGTATATTCTCTGTGAGTTGCGCATAAAAATCAACATAAAATATTTGGTCATTAACCGGATTGGGATATACTTTGATTTGTTGATTTTCAAAATATTGGTCAAAGGGAGTTTGACTAAGCAGCATATCGGCTACTCCAAAATTCGGTATGCCATATCCCATGCCATTGTTAGGATTATTAAATAGGTTGGATGATTTTTCTACAGCCCGAAATACATCCATGTTATTCTTTGTTTGGCGATGTTTTTGCCAAAGACAAGCTACGGCTCCACACATAATAGGTGAAGAAAAAGAAGTACCATTAGCCGAGATTACTTCACCACCTACTCCTACCACACTTGCTTCTTGACCCATAGCACAAACATTGGGTTTAATGCGTCCGTCAGAAGAGGGACCGAACGAACTAAATGCGGCTTTTTCTCGGTTGTTTTTAACGGCACCTACAGCTAATACACTGTCACCATCTGCTGGTGCACCGATGTATTTCCAAGAGCTACTGCCTGAATTCCCGGCACTATTTACCACTAAAATTCCTTTGGCTGCTGCAATATCAGCCGCTTTGGTAGCGATAGAAGTATTTCCGTTCATGTCTGCATAGGTATGGTCCTCTATGCCAAAGTCAAAAGTGGTATATCCCAAAGAACTGTTTATCAAATCAGCTCCAACGCTATCGGCAAATTCGGCACCGCTCACCCAGTTGTATTCTTCTACAATAGTTTCAGTATATACATCTTCGGTACGTAGCAGCCAATAGGAAGCCAAAGGTGCAGTGCCTAACATTTTACCGTCCACAAATGCGGCCATGCACGAAAGCACGTTGGTACCATGGTTATTGTCTTCATATACGCTTTCTTCATTGGCCACAAAATCCCAGCTTCCCAAAATCCGGTTGTCAGCACGTAGATGTTCAAAAGCCGGTATCTGATCAACAAATAAAAATCCACCGTCCAATACGGCTATTACCATATCTTGGCCTAAAAATCCTTTTCGATGTAAATAATCTAACCCAATCATTTCTATTTGAGTTTTAGCATCGCCATATATCAGGTCTTCAATCGAACCCGTGAATGATTTGGCACCTCCGTTGGACTGCGGTCCTTTGCCGGCTTCTGGTTTTTGCGGATATCCACCACGATACAACAGTTTAATTTGGGTTACGTATGGCAAGGTTGCTATGGTTGTAACTACCGAAGAATCATACGTTCCAATCATTACATAATTAAACCAACGTGACCGATTTACAATGGAAATACCGTTCGAAACGCTTGCAACACCTTCTACATACGAGGGATTTACCGGAAGGTCTTGTTCTGTAACAACAATGTTATAGCGTACTCTTCGTTCTATGGCACGCTGGGATAGAAATGTAGAAGGGTTAGAAATACTGTTTGGGTTATTGCTCCCTTTATCAGAAAAAAATACTGCAAATTTGTAGTAAGTCTGTGCAGCAAGTTGCAGCGAAATTACCAGAGAAAAGCAAAGTAAAAAAACAGTTCGAATCATTGTTTTATTCCATTCCATAATCAATAATTTTTTGTTCCCAATATGAGCCTAGTTTAATCCGTTGCATAATGGGCACTTGCGTCCACAATACATCGGTGGGTAATTTTTCTTCGCAGGGGTCATATTGGTTGGGATTACTGTTGCTGATTCCTTCTACATTGATTTTTATTTGATAAACAAGCCCTATTCCCCGGGCGTATTTTTCGAGTTGGTATTTATACAGCAGCAAATTTCCTTCCACTTGTTGTTGCAATACAGTGGTTACGGAATCAAATTGTAAAGTGCCGTTTGAGTAAGGTTCATCTACGCTGGTATAACGATAATCAAAATTCCAGTCTGTAATAGAATTAAATGTATTGCCATCCCAGCGTTTGCCATTTATAACCGGAAATATGAGTTTTACATATTTCATATTTTCTTCCACTTTCACTGCCCGGGTTGGCAATACATAGGCCCACCACACATCACGTATTTGCCAATTGGATGAAGGATTGTTTCGTACTGAACGTTCAATGCGCATGGACAATCGGCCAGACGCATCGGTAAAAAAGGTATCCAGTTTTTCTTTAAGTTGAAATTTTAATGTATCGTATATGTTGAATTGGCAATCTATATAAAATGAATCTACATCGTAAATAGCATACATACCCGGCTTTAGCGGAAAGTAATCATAACCCATATCCGCCGGGTCCTCCGTTTTTTTTTCACAGGAAAATAAAATTGCCAATATTCCTATCCAGATCCAATACTTCATGCTTCCTTCAAATTCACTTAAATTTACCAAAAATTAGCGATTACAAAGTTTAAAAATATCTCAATAAATTATTTAGAGTGCATAATAAATCCTCCTCCAATTAAGTCGTTTCCTTCATAAAATACTGCCGATTGGCCAGGGGCTATGGCACTTACCGGTTCGTAAAAGGTTACCTGCATGTTATTACCCTGCTGAATCAGGGTACTAAAATGCCCTTTATCTTTGTAGCGTATTTTGGTAATAGCTTCCTTAGGTTCTGTTAATTCAGCATACTTAATAAGGTTTATATTGCGAACCATCATTCGCTGGCTAAACAAATCTTCTTCATCGCCCAGCACTACTGTATTAGTTTCCGGTTCAATGCGGGTAACATATACCGGCCGTCCCAAAGCCACACCTAAACCTTTCCGTTGCCCAACGGTGTAAAACGGATATCCTTCATGAGTGCCTAGTTCATTTCCATGTTTATCTACAAACTTGCCTCCGGCCACCCGTTCTTCCAGACCCTCTACTTTTCTTTTTAAAAAACCTCGGTAATCATTGTCCGGTACAAAACATATCTCGTAGCTCTCACTTTTTTTAGCGATGCTTTCATACCCATGTTCTAAGGCAATTTGGCGTATTTCAGGCTTGGTAAAACCACCGCAGGGAAATATGGTACGCTTCAGGTTTTCCTGCTTCAATCCCCAAAGTACATACGATTGGTCTTTATTTTCATCCTTACCTTTTGAAATAACATATCTTCCATTTTCCTCCCGAATTTGGGCGTAATGACCAGTAGCTATAAATTCGCAATCAAGTTGGTCTGCACGTTTTATCAATGCATCCCATTTAATGTGTGTATTGCATAAAACACAAGGATTAGGGGTACGCCCGGCAAGGTATTCTTCCACAAAGTTTTCTATGATGTACTCACCAAACTCTTCACGAATATCTAAAATGTAGTGCGGAAACCCTAAATCAACAGCCAGTGCCCGCGCATCATTTATATCATCTAAGCTACAGCATCCCGTAGTACGTTTTGTCCCGCCTGACGTGGCATAATCCCAAGTCTTCATAGTAATTCCGATAACTTCATACCCTTGTTCATGCAACAACAAGGCGGTAACGGAACTATCAATTCCGCCACTCATGGCCACCAATACTCTTCCTTTTTTACTCACATTAGTATTTTCAAAATAAAACAAATAGAACCTTTTTCTAGTTCATTTTGCAAAGATACAATGGAAATTCGGCATGTTATAAGATTGCTTACTTGGGCATTAACCCTTCAAATCCGCCTTTGTAAATAATACTTTCCGGAAAAACTTCCTTTGGCTCTTTTACTAAATGTCGTTTTTCATCATCCGGATGCAGAAACCCCTTATCGTAGCGAAGGGTTTCTTTTACTTTGCCATTTTCTTCATAAATGGTAAATACTCCTTGCCTCAAGCCTTTTACATAAGTGCCTTCCATTTGTTTTTTGGCATTAGAATGATAGTAGGTGATTTTTCCATCCAAGGTATCGTTTTTAAAAGTACCATCTGTTTTTAATACCCCGCTTTCATAAAATTGCTTCCAAGGTCCTTCTCGTTTTCCTTTTAGATAAGTAAGAATTTCAAATGTTTTTCCACTTCGGTAAAAGGTTCTTACAATACCATCAAGCAACCCGTTTTTATAAGGTTCTTCCCGTAGTTTTACCGAATCTTTGCCATAGTAATACCAGGTTCCTTCTTTTTTCCCTTTTACATAAATTCCCTCGGCTATTTTTGATTTATCTGGATCATACATTTTTAGGTTTGTGGTGTTGCCGTCAGTCAAATATTCCACCTCCATAAATACTTCGCCGGTTTCATAATAAAAAAACCAAACACCCACCCGTTTATTGTTTTTGTAAACGCCTTTCGACTTGATTTGGGTTTTTGCCTGGTCGTAATATTCTATCCATTCACCTTGTTTCATGCCCTTGCTATCTTTTTGGTTAATGGGCTGTCCCCATTGCAGGTGATAAGCAAAAAATAATGCCAGGATTATCAGAAATAATTTTTTCATAGTAATGTTACACTACAAAAATAAACATTTTAAATGGTGGTTTAGTATGCAAGAGTATGTTTATTAGCATTGATTTTTTAGTGTGTGAATTGTATTTATTAATCCTAAAATTGTTATTAAATTTTCATTTTAATAATAAGGCTGCTCGGTGCGGCTGTCCGTTCCAAGTCCTCGGGGCTCAGCCACACAGAGCATCGGGGCAGCGGTGTCTTCGTGCCCTCAGCCCCGCTACCCCGTGCCCTGTGGGCTTCGCCCCTGCGGGCTTTCCACTTCCATCCGCAGCAGATTTGAAGATGAGATGATTTCAAGTTGAGTGGATTTTTGCCGTCGATGCGAGCAGAACGAAAAGGGCATGTGCTTTCATAGATAGATCTTGCTTCGAGCTGTCGCTCTGGCAATGGCGGGTTGTACATCAGGCGGCGGGTGAATCCCTCCCTACGAGGTGGAGAAACACGCGGTAGCCCAAAAAAAAATTTACTACGAAATTCTAAAAATGACTTTAGGTCAAAAATCCCCAAGATTCGTGTATTTTTGCACACTTTAAACAATGGTATGAATAGAGAAATCAGAGTTCGTTTTGCTCCCAGTCCCACAGGACCACTTCATTTAGGAGGTGTACGTACGGCACTTTATAATTATCTGTTTGCCCGTAAACATGGGGGTAAAATGATATTGCGTATAGAAGATACAGATCAAACCCGTTTTTATCCGGGGGCAGAAGAATATATTGTAGAATCCCTTACCTGGTGTGGTATTCAGTTTGACGAAGGGGTACATGTTGGAGGTCCGGATGCCCCGTATCGCCAAAGCGAACGTAAAGAAATATATCGGCAATATGCCGATATGTTGGTAGAAAAAGGACATGCCTATTACGCGTTTGATACAGCCGAAGAATTGGATGAAATTCGCGAACGGATGAAAGCTGCTGGAAATAATTCATGGCAGTACAATCACATCACGCGGGTGAACATGAAAAATTCACTTACCCTGCCGGCTGATGAAGTAAAACGCCGGGTGGAAAGTGGTGAACCCTATGTAATCCGCATAAAAATTCCCAGAAACGAAGAAGTTAAATTAAATGATTTAATACGTGGCGTGGTAGTGGTGAATACCAATAATCTGGATGACAAGGTATTGTTTAAATCAGATGGGATGCCTACCTACCATTTAGCCAATGTGGTTGATGATTACCTGATGCGTATTTCGCATGTGATTCGTGGAGAAGAGTGGTTGCCCTCAGCACCATTGCACGTTTTATTATATAAATACTTAGGCTGGGAAGAAGTAATGCCTGAATTTGCACATCTCCCTTTGATTCTAAAGCCTGACGGGAATGGTAAACTCAGTAAGCGTGATGGCGACCGGCTTGGCTTTCCGGTTTTTCCACTGGAATGGAAAGACCCTTTTACCGGCGAAATTTCCAGCGGCTATCGCGAATCAGGTTGGTTTCCAGAGGCTGTGGTGAATTTGGTGGCTTTACTGGGTTGGCATCCGGCGGATAATCAGGAAGTGTTTAGTATGGAAGAACTAATTCAGTCCTTTAGTCTCGACCGTGTTTCTAAATCAGGAGCTAAGTTTGATGTGGATAAAGCCCGTTGGTTTAATCAATATTACCTCCGTCAAAAATCAGACGAAGAATTAGCTGCACTGGTAGCTCCTTATTTTGAAAAAGAAGGAATAACTGTAGAAAAACAAAAATTAGTGAGAGTGGTGGCTGCTGTAAAAGAGCGTGCTACATTTCCGGTGGATATCTATAACGATGCCCGCTATTTCTTTGTAAGGCCACAATCGCTTGATATGGGACAGTTGCGCAAAAAATGGAAAGAGGATACGG
>CALEWF010000040.1 GCA_937925455.1 uncultured Flavobacteriales bacterium
TGTGGCTGAGCCCCGAGGACTTGGAACGGACAGCCCCTTAGGCAGCATGATAATAAAAATTCTAATAAAAAAACTAGGTTAAAATTTATATCGGTCTATTGTGATTAAACTGTAAGTACAAAAAACAAGGCATTGTTTATACAACTGGAATGATAATGGTGTAAAAGGAAGATATGGAGTAAAATATCTATTAACATAAACGTGTTCCATTCGGGACATTACAATCTGGAACAGCCAATACCACAGCACCTTCAACATCATGCAATCCAGTAACTAATACTTCTGATGTAAATCCAGCTATTTTTTTAGGTGGAAAATTTACAACGCAAATTACCTGTTTTCCTATCAGCGAATCGAGAGTATAACGATGAGTAATTTGCGCACTGGATGATTTAATTCCATAAGGGCCAAGGTCAATTTTTAATTGATAGGCAGGTTTGATAGCTTCAGGAAATTCCCTTGCTTCAATGATTGTACCGGCCACACATATCACCTTTTCAAAATCAGCCCAAGTAATATTCTCCATCAGCTTTTCTTTTTCACAATCAATACTGAATTATCAATACCAGTTACCACCACACGTTCTCCCTTTTCAATATATCCCACCGGAACGGAAGCTTCATATACTTCGTTATCTATCTCAATATTACCCACCGGACGAAGCGTAGATAAAGCTACACCAGTTTTTCCTATCAACGATTTATCTAACACCGGCAATGCAACCCAGCCATCTTGCTTAGTTTCAGCAACAGCTACTTCTACTTTGTGAAAAAATCCGGAACTTAATACTGAACGTCCTAATACTAAGATTATTCCTAAAGCTCCTAAAATGGAAAGAATTACCGTTAGTACAGCTTTCAGCAGGTTTTCAGTATCGGGCAAAGGCAAGGGACCGGAGTCAGGCACTGCTTTCACTAATGCAAAAACCAACGAAAAGAAAATACACACACCTCCTACGATACCGGCTACTCCAAAGCCTGGAATCACAAAAATTTCAAGCATGAGCAGAATTAGTCCCACAATAAACAGAATGATTTCCCAATTGGCTGCCAGACCTTCCAAATACAGCGGAAGGAAATACAATATGGCCGCCAAAATGGCAACAGCAGTGGGTATTCCTACGCCGGGTGTTTTGAGTTCGAAGAAGATGGCTAAGACAATAATGGTAATTAATAATCCGCTAATGGCAGGCTTCATAAAAAAACGGATGATGCTTGATAATGCCGTTTCTTTATGATAGATAATTTCGGTAGGTGTGATTCTATAGTAATCAAAAATTTCCTGAATAGAACTAAACTCCCCTTCACAAAATCCTAACCGGATTGCTTCTTTTACGGTAAGTGAAACCACTTTACCACTATCCACTACCCCCGGAATGTTTTTTTGCGCTTCTACCATGGCTTCAGCAATGTCGGGATCTCGACCGTTTTGTTCTGCCGTACTTCGCATACGGCTACGCATAAAGCTCTGATACTTCTCTCCTACTTTTTCTCCCTGCTGATTCACTACCGTAGAAGCTCCGATGGTAGCTCCGGGTTTCATATAAATACTATCACAAGCAATAGCAATGTAAGCACCGGCAGATGCTGCGTTGTTTTCAATAAAGACCCACACGGGAATAGAAGCATTTAATAGCAGTGTACGAATTTCATCAGCAGCATCCACCATCCCTCCGTACGTATCAAGATGTAAAATCATCAAATCACAGTTGAGGGAATCGGCTTTTTTTAACGCATCCCGTGTAGTTTTTACTGCCGGAGGAGCAATTTCTTCATGAATTTTAAAAACATACACCTTAGGCTGCTGAGCAAAAACTCCATACCATGAAAGAATTAAAATGCTTAAAAAAAAGA
Organism: uncultured Flavobacteriales bacterium; assembly: GCA_937925455.1. Lineage (GTDB taxonomy): Bacteria > Bacteroidota > Bacteroidia > CAIKAF01 > CAIKAF01 > BA4. The sequence goes on from CALEWF010000040.1 coordinate 1,854, forward strand.
AACTTAATCGAAACTGCCAATTCATAAAATCATCACTTTGCATATAAAATTAAAAAAATTAAACGGCACCTAACCATGCTAACATCAAGGGATGAATTAATCCATTTGAAGCAATAATCTCGCGACCTTCCAAATAATTTTCACCTCCCTTGAAATCGGTAATTTTCCCACCCGCTTCTTGCACAATTAATACACCAGCAGCCACATCCCAAATATTTAATCCAATTTCATAAAACGCTTCAAACCTTCCTGCAGCTACATAACATAAATCTAAGGCTGCAGTGCCTATTCGCCGCACACCACGGGATTCTAAAATTGCTTTTCGCAATACTTCTAAGTATGCATCCAAACGCTCAAAGCGATTTACCGGGAACCCCGTGCCTATTAATGATTTCCTTATATCATCCTGCTCAGAAACTTTAATTTTCTTATTATTCAGGGTACTACCCTGCCCTTTCACAGCAGTGTATAATTCGTTAATCGCTACATCATACACTACACCAACTACCGGAACTCCTTGATGTAATAAGCCAATGCTAATACAATAATGCGGTATGCCGTGTACAAAATTCGTGGTACCATCTAAAGGATCAACCACCCAAACCCATTCGGAATTTTCATGCATTCTTCCTGATTCTTCATTGATAAATCCTGCCTGGGGTAATATTTTTTTTAGTTGTTCAATCAGTTTTTTTTCTGAAGTATGATCTACATACGAAACAAGGTCATGCAAGGCTTTTTGTTCTGCATACTCTGCTTTAAAAACCCTTCGCTCACTTCGGATAAACTCACCTACAGCCAAGGCCAGCATGGCAGTTTGTTCACGTATGCATAATAGATCCATCACATGTTTATTAATTTACTTTCCCACTTTTTTACTGAAAAAAAACCTGCCAACCCTACGATGATTAAAACCGTAGCAATAATTTCGGCTTGTGTGATATCCATTCCAAATATATGATAGGTGCTATTCACTCTTATTTGTTCAATCATAAAACGCTCCACGCCATTCAATACCAAATACAAAAAGAAAATTTGTCCTGAAACTTTTAGTTTTGAACGCAAGGTCATCAATACTCCAAAAATGATAAATGCCATTAAGGTTTCATAGATAGGTGTTGGGAACACGGGTAATGGTAGTTTGTTACAGTATTGCCCCTGGCAACCGGTAATGGGGACCCCCTCTTCGTTTACATTATGTGGAAAATCAAAGGCAAAGAATGCATCTGGTAAAAACCATAATACTTCGGGCTTTTTAAAATAAGCATAATCAACATCCTCTGGTGAATTACCATAATAGGCATAAACCGGTAATCCGGTTATTGAAATTGCTGTGAGGTCGGTTTGTATTTGTTCTGCAGAAACAACGGTATAATTTCTATAATCATCAATACGGTAAGCACTATTAATAATTCCCCAGTCGCCATCACCAGCCAATAAACAACCAATTCGACCCACTCCGTAAGCAAGAATCAATCCGGGAGCAACAGAATCAGCCACGTGAATCAACGAAATTTTATTTTTTTTCACATACCACCATACCCCCAAAAATCCACCAATTAGCCCACCATAAAATGTAAGTCCACTGGTAGAAATTAAGCTTCCTACCGGATCAGTTATAAATGCATCCCAATATTCCAAATTATGAAAAATTTTAGCTCCAATGATTCCCCACAAAGCAGCTACCAAGGTAATATTACCCACCAACTGATAGGGATGTACAGTTATGATTTCTTCTTTAGGAGTAGGCAACTTGGTTTTCTCCTTTTCACGGTATTTTAAGTATGCAAACAATCCGCCCAACACTATACCTCCTAACCAATTTCCATGTCCCGAAAGCAAATATCCTTGAGGATTAGGTTTAAATAATTCTGGCTCGGTAATGGCACCTAAAATTTTAAACCCAATAATAAAACCCATCAATCCATTCGATACCAGTTCGAAGAATGAAGCCGGCTTACCCACAATAACTTTTTTTTGGATTGATTTTACCAACCCTAACTTTTCTTTGCGTCTCAATTCATTACTTAACACCCATGCGGCCGATAGAAAAGCCAATGCAACCATAAATCCAAATGTGGGTGGAAAATTAAAAGTGATGTTAGAGCCAAACAAATAATTGAACAGGTAATTTAATGTTGGGAACATGATGTAAATTTTGGGAATAAAGGTAAGAAATAAGAACCAAGAGAAAACAGCCAATATAAATGATACAAGATGAATAGAAAATTATCTTACCATGAATTAAACGCAAGGTTACGATTTCACTAATCGTTCACGAATCGATTTATGGACAGATGCATTGAAATCAAACTGGCAATTCATCAATCCATCCGCATTGATGCCGGTTAATTTCACTGGTTGGAGTTCATTGACATATAGGGGGTCGTAAGGGGCTATTACTTTGATATAATTTTCGGTAAAACCATACATATTTCCTCCATCATTTTCTGCTTCGAACAAAACCGTGAATTTTTTACCCAAATGCTGCTCATAAAAATAATGCCGTTTTTTTTCGCTGAGAATTCTCAACATATTTGTACGCTTTTTACGTTCAGCCATCGGAACTTTTCCATCCATTTTAACGGCCGTGGTACGGGCTCGTTCTGAATAAGTAAACACATGCAGATAGCTTACATCCAATTCATTCAAGTATTTATAAGTTTCTAGAAAGTCTTCGTGTGTTTCTCCCGGAAAACCAACAATTACATCCACCCCGATGCAAGCATCAGGCATGCGTTGTTTAATACGTTCTACCCTACTTGTATAAACATTGCGGTTGTACCTACGACGCATTCGTTCCAAAATTTTATCAGAACCGGATTGCAACGGAATATGAAAATGCGGAACAAACTTTTTGCTGGCAGCAACAAAATCAATAATTTCATCCGTAAGCAAATTGGGTTCAATGGATGATATACGAAAACGATCAATACCTTCTACCTGATCTAATGCACGAATTAAATCTAAGAAATTTTCACCGGTACTTTGCCCAAAATCGCCAATATTGACGCCGGTAAGTACAATTTCTTTTACATCCGATTGGGCTATTTCACGAGCTACGGCAACCGTATTTTCAATTGTTTCATTTCGACTGGCACCGCGTGCTAAGGGGATGGTACAAAAAGCACAAAAGTAATCGCAACCATCCTGCACCTTTAAAAACGTACGGGTACGGTCACCAATGGAATACGAAGGAATAAAAAAGGTGGTTTCTTTAATTTTTTTCTGAGCTACAATCGGCTTATCAGCATGTTTTATTTGTGGTAAAAATTCAAGAACATTGAATTTTTCATGAGCGCCTAACACCAAATCTACTCCGGGAATTTTTGCAATTTCTTCGGGCTTTAACTGGGCATAACAGCCAATGATAACCACCCGAGCCTCCGGATTATGACGTTTCGCTTCGGAAACCACTTTTTTGCATTTCCTATCCGCATGGTCGGTTACCGAACAGGTATTAATGACATACACATCTGCCCCGTCTTCAAAATTTACTTTTTGAAAACCTGCATCTAAAAATTGCCTGGCTACCGTAGAAGTTTCGGCAAAATTTAGTTTACAACCTAAGGTATAAAATGCTGCCGTTTGCATAAATACAAAGGTAATGAAAAGTATGGCGATTTTACGATTGGATAATAGGATGTGATTTGCTTTCTAAAATTTATTTACAAAAAATCACCTGATTGAGGTATTGATTAGTTTGTAAGTTCCTTGTTTTTTTGGAAAAAAAATTATCCATGACACCACTGAAACATGCTATCGCAGTAAAACACAAACAAGCTGAGCGCATGCCTTTTAATGTGCGTATGTTTAGAGGAGAATTATCTCCCGAAGCCTATGCAGGATATTTGGTTAGCCAGCGAACCATCTTCGATACTTTGGAATCAAATTTTCATTTACCAAATCAAGGATTTAAACGTGTGGCAGCCATTGACAAGGATTTATGTGAATTACAAGTGACAATTCCTTCTCCCGATGCTTCAACCTTGTCTTATGCAAATTATCTCAAATCGTTGAAACAGGATCAAGCCGAACCACACATGTATTTGAATTATCTGGCATTATTGTTTGGCGGACAAATAATGAAAACCAAAGTACCTGGAAGCGGAAACATGTATGCATTTGAAAATATTCCTGATTTGATTGCTTCTATGCGACGCATTCAACGCGATGAATGGGCTGACGAAGTAAACAAGGGGTTTGATTTTGTGATTGATATTTTTGACGAATTGGAATCGGTGTACTATAGAGAAAAAGTTTTCACTAAATAAATATTAAAAATCACTATTGTCCGACTAAAATTATTTTTCCTAATATAAAGTGTATAACTAATTGATATTCAAGTTTAGCTTTTTTCTTTCCCAAAAGCGACCTCCCCCTAAAAATTTATCACTACTTGCCATGGTTGGGGTGGTGGCTTTTGTTTTTTCATATAAGTTCGTGTGGTGCTGCGCAGTAATTGGTAAACATCTAATAAACTGATGAGATGTATACGAACTAAAGAGGCCACCACCGAAAAGGCTTTTTTAGCTTGTGCCATTTTATGCA
>CALEWF010000041.1 GCA_937925455.1 uncultured Flavobacteriales bacterium
TTCTGTTTCATTTGATTTTATTGACTTGCTTATTTGATTAAGAAAATTGGGCTGCTTAATTTTGATTGGAATTTACGGACTTGGGCTTATTTTTTAGTGTTTGAAATTTAAAGATTTTTTTGAATTAAAAGCGTGGATTGATTGTTCTGCCGGGGATGGCAGTGGAAAGCCCGGAGGGGCGAAGCCCATAGGGCACGGGGTAGCGGGGCTGAGGGCACGAAGACACCGCTACCCCATGCCCTGTGTGGCAGAGCCCCGAGGACTTGGAACGGACAGCCCCATAGGCAGCCGGATACTTAAAAAATCCATAGAAATATTGAGGTTAAAATTTATATCGGATTTATATCGGATAACAGCGATAGATTTATAAAAATGTTTCGATAAAAATTCGAACTAATAAAATCTTTTTTTACCTTTGTTGCAAAACCTCGGGGTGCTTTGCGTATGCAAGGCTGAGATTATACCCGAATTCCGGTCCTTGGCCGGAAAGAACCTGATCCGGGTAATGCCGGCGTAGGTAAAGGTAAACCCTCCTTTTAGAGTTGTTTACCTGCATTTATTAATTGTTTGTTTAACTAAAACGTAAAACTTATGCGTTTAGCAGGTAGTGTATTGTTTTTCATTTTTACTTTACAGCCCATTCTGGCACAGGAAAAAGTAAAAGGCATTGTAACTGATGCTGAAACTGGCGGTATATTGGCCGGAGCCAATGTTCGTATTGTTAATTCATATCAAGGTACTGTTACCGATGGAAATGGACGTTTTGAATTAGTAGCTGGAAAAGCTTCTCAGCTTATCTTACAAATAAGTTATGTAGGATATGAAACCATTACGGATACTATAAAAATTCCATTTTTGCATGAATACCGCTATTCATTACGAATGGCTGCTAATAATATTGCCACAATAGAAATAGCAGGTTCTAGAGCTTCAGATATTGCCCCAGTTACGCAGGTTACATTAAATGAAACAGATATTCAAAAAGAAAACCTCGGAAGAGATATTCCATTCATCTTAGATCAAACTCCTTCGGTGGTAGTAAATTCTGATGCCGGAGCCGGTGTGGGTTACACCGGAATTAGAATTCGAGGTACAGACCCTACGCGTATTAATGTTACTATAAACGGCATACCGGTAAATGATGCCGAATCGCAAGGCGTATTTTGGGTCAATATGCCTGATTTGGCCTCTAGTGTAGCCAGCATACAAATACAGCGTGGAGTTGGAACATCTACCAACGGAGCCGGTTCGTTTGGTGCTACAGTAAATATTCAAACCAATCAGCTAATTGATAAACCGTTTGCAGAAATATCATCTTCTGCAGGCATGTTTATGACCTTTAAAAACACCGCTGAATTTGGCACAGGATTAATTGGAAAACGTTTTGCATTTACAGGTCGGCTATCCAAAATTACATCTGACGGATATATTGACCGGGCGTGGAGTGATTTAAAATCATTTTTTGTGAGTGGAGGGTATTATGGCAAAACTACCACCGTGAATTTTAATATTTTTTCAGGTGCCGAGAAAACCTATCAGGCATGGTATGGCGTGCCGGAGTGGATGATTGATTCAAATCGTACATTCAATATCGCTGGAACAGATTTTGGCAAAAAAACTACGCCGTATGAAAATGAAACCGATAATTATCAGCAGGATCATTATCAGGCATTCGTAAATCAACAATTAGGAAGAAATGCTAATTTGAATATAGCATTGTATTATACTCGAGGACGAGGCTATTACGAACAATACAAAGTATCACAAAAATTATCAGCCTATGGTTTAGATACTTTATTTATTGGTAATGATACAATAACTAGAACGGATTTGGTTCGCCAGCTTTGGCTTGACAATCATTTGATAGGAGGAAACATTACAGCCACCTGGAAAAAGAGAAAATGGGACATTGTAAGTGGGGGAGGAGCCAATACCTATTTGGGCAATCATTTCGGTAAGGTTGTATGGGCTGAATTTGCTTCTAATGCACAGCCCAACCATGAGTTTTATCGTTACGATGCACAAAAAACCGATGTAAATATTTTTGCCAAAGCTACCTACGAAATTATTCGTGGCTTGTATGTATTTGCCGATATGCAATACCGGTTTGTGCATTATAGAATCAGCGGTTTTAGAAATAATCCCGGGATTGCTGTGAATAAGGATTTTCATTTTTTCAATCCCAAGGGCGGAATTACCTATCAAATCAATTCCCATCATTCTGTGTATGCCTATTTTGGAATTGCTAATAAAGAGCCAAACCGCGATGATTTTGAAGCTGGTACTAATCAGCAACCATTACATGAAACACTTCGCGATTTGGAAATTGGATATACTCAACGCGGAAAAATTTATTCTTGGAGTTTAAACGGTTACTGGATGGATTATACTAATCAGTTGGTGTTAACCGGGAAGGTAAACGATGTAGGGGCATACACACGAATAAACATTCCGAAAAGCTATCGGCTTGGGGTAGAACTTAGCGGAAGCGTAAAACCTTATTCAATACTCACCTTAGCAGCTAACATAGCTTTTAGTATGAATCGGATAGAGAATTTTACGGAGTATTACGATAATTATGATACCGGACTACAAGATTCGATTTATCATGGAACTACCGATATAGCTTTTTCACCTTGGGCAGTTGGTGGATTTACTTTTACCGTAACGCCGATTAAAAATTTCGATATTGAGTTAATTGGTAAATACGTTGGTCGTCAGTTTTTAGATAATACCAGTCAAGTTTCTAGAAGCTTAGCCCCATTCTTTATAAACGATTTCCGATTACGTTATTCTATTGAATTTAAAAACGCATTATATCTGCGTTTTAATCTAATGGTAATAAATTTTACCAATCGCATGTATTCACCTAATGGATATACATTTAGTTATGTATGGGGAGGTACGTTAATTACTGAAAATTATTTGTATCCACAAGCCGGTATTCATGTATTAGGTGGTGTTACTTTGGGTTTTGGAAAAAGATGATTAGATTTTTTTAGTAGAAAATGAAAGAATGTTATTGTATTTTATCATTTTACTTTAATTCTACGCATTATCATATACATCATCCATCCAATCGGACCGAGCATAAAGGTGAAAAACAGCGGAATGATTATCCATCCATGCGGTATCCCTTTTTGTTGGGCGTTGCGGGTTATCCAAATACCTACCAGTAAATCGAAGCATAAATAATGAACCCAGCCGGTGAGAATCCCCCAATCGGAAGAAAAGATCTGGCGTATATCATCCATGCTGCTAAATGTTGGAGTGCCACTCTTAATTATTGCTAAACTTAAACTGCCGGCGTAAAGTATTGCCAATAATCCAGGCCAAAAACCAGAATACAATAATTGTTGGGTAATTTGTTTTTTGGGAAAAAGAAACAAAAATAACCAACCCAACATGGCAAGCGTGTTAAAACCCGTAAATAAAAAATTTGTTTCCATAAAATAAGGGAGAATATTTTTTCGAATGTAATAAAAGAAATTGAATGAAATCAAATAACAAGGATTTATGTATTATAGGTAAGAATTAACCTCTCTTCAGGTAGGTAGGTTAGTAAGCAATCAATAAATTATTTATTTCAAACACGTAAGAAATACGAAGCAAGACCCAAGATTTTTAAGATGAATCAATCGTGTTTTTATTTTCAAGTTATTATGATTTTTATCTATCCATGTTGTTTAATTTTAATTAATAAGTTTTGTTCTAATATGATGTGAAATATGCATTTCTTTGTATTTTTAATACATGCATAATACTCCATCTACATCCATTCCTCGTTTTAGAATGGTGAAAGCTTTCGTAGCATCCATAGGGATTACATTGTTACTTTGGGTAGTTTTTGGATGGGAACAATTTACCGATCATTCATTCTATACATGGGGAATATATCCCCGTCACTGGCAAGGATTACGTGGTGTTTTGTTTTCGATTTTTATTCATGGAGATATTAATCATTTGCTTAGTAATACCTTACCCATGGCTGTACTTACTTTTTTTACCTTTTATTTTTATCCCCGTATTGGCTGGCGAACATTTTTGTTTGTGTGGCTGGTGGGTGGTCTTTGGACCTGGATGCTAGGGCGGTCATCGTATCATATTGGTGCTTCCGGTGTGATTTATGGCTTAGCGGCATTTTTAATTTTTTCTGGGTGGTTTAGTAAAAATTTTCGTTTGATGGCCATTTCGTTGTTGGTAGTATTTTTATACGGTAGTTTGTTTTGGGGATTATTTCCCTTGCAGGAAGAAATTTCCTGGGAAGCCCATGCTTCCGGAGCTTTAGCGGGGGTGATTGTTGCAGTTTATTATCGCAATGAATTACCATCCCGCGAAAAATATGATTGGGAGTTAGAAGAAGATGACGATGATTCAGATGATCATCCTTACCACCCATATACCATTCACCTTAATTATCTTTACAAAGAACAAAATAAACCGGAAGCAGATGACAACCACCTGGAAAACGGAAAATAATAAGTTAGTCAAGGAATTTATTTTTCAAGATTTCAAACAGGCTTGGGCTTTTATGAGCCGCGTTGCCGAATTATCCGAACAATACAATCATCATCCCGACTGGTATAATAGTTACAATAAAGTACGCATTGAACTCACCACGCATGATCAAGGAAAGATTACCGATAAGGATTTGCAATTAGCCAAAGCGATTGATGAGCTTTAAAATTGCAGATTTAAATAGTAAGTGCAACACTTGGGTTCACAAATCGTTTTGTTTCTTTGGCAATAAAACTTACGGCAGATGTTTTTAATTGGTTTATTTTCTCTTTGTTTCTTTGTTGTGAATAAATTAAACCACAAAGTACACAAAAGAAAGATGTATGATAAAAAACAATGGCACTCTGAGCACTTTGTCTAAAAAAAATTGTGCTCTTGGTAGTAAAAAATCATCAAACCAGAAGCAGTAAACAAAATTTTTAACCATAAAGAACGGAGAAATTCACGGAGAACACATGAGAAAATGTGAGTAAACAAGCTGTATTCCTCTGTGTTCTCTGTGGTTATTTATGTAACAGTGGCTATAAAGGTGTTTTGTCATTACAGTTGCCACCGGAAAATTTCTAATACATAATTTGGGTTAAGTTTATAGAACATGCAAGAATTTCTTACAAAATCTTAATCGATGTAAATCAATAAATAGTCTAATGATTTTTTT
>CALEWF010000042.1 GCA_937925455.1 uncultured Flavobacteriales bacterium
CAATACATGAGAAGTAAAAAGATCAAAGTTATCGTGTGGTCCATACAAATTGGTTGGCATAACAGAAATGAAGTTGGTGCCATATTGCTCGTTGTAATACCTGCATAATTTGATGGCTGCTATCTTTGCAATAGCATATGCTTCATTTGTGGGTTCAAGAAAGCCCGAAAGCAGATACTCTTCTTTCATAGGTTGTGGTGCAAGTTTTGGATATATGCAGGAAGAACCTAAGTTTAATAATTTTTTTACACCATATTTGTACGAAGCATGGATAATATGCAGTGCGATAGCAATATTATCATACATAAATTCTGCCTTGTAAGTGTTATTTGCTACTATCCCCCCAACCCTGGCAGCTGCCAAAAAGACATACCCGGGCTTATGTTCTTCAAAAAATGCTTCTACCTCGCTCTGACGTGTTACATCAAGCTTAAAGAATTGCACCTTATCTTTACATTGCAGGGGTGGTCTTTTGTGGTAGTTTGCGATGATATTATCATACCCTTTTTCAATGAGCTTTTGTAGAATGGCACTGCCCACCATGCCAGTGCCTCCAGGGACAAATATTTTGTCATGTTTTTCCATATAATAGATACCTGTATCTTCAGGTTTTTCAGGATTTTTTATTACTTTTATAATACATTTTTTTTAATAATAACTTTGAATAAATTATTCACTCTATCATCAATAAAATCAATATAAGGATACGCTTTGATTGCTCTACGTATTCCACTTCCAAGCCCCCGGTATGGAAGTAGTTTTGTTGCAAAAGATGTTAAAATTGGATTACGTATATTTGAAATACCAGACTTTATATTTTCAACTGTTAAATTATTTGGAAGGTGCCCAGGGCTAATGATTTCTATTCTATTATTAAATATAAATATTCTAATCGGTGCATTAATAAAATAGTCGCGGTGAATAATTGCATTAGTAACCAGCTCATCAAACACTATTCTGGGTATCTCAGGTTCACCAGTTGAATTTATAGTTTTATCAAACTGTTTATATTGAATATTCATATAGATAAAGGAAATAGCTTGATGGAATATATCAGTGATTTTTCCCATTATATCACGGCTATCGATATAGTTATCCATATCAATATCGTCCTTGGGGTATGCTACAGCTTTTACAATAAAAGCTGGTAATCTGAAATGTGCATGCTTTGCAAATAAAAGCGCTCCAGCAACATTTAATACGCCATCTTTTGCAAGGTTCATATTTTCTAAAATATTTTTTAATGAATTCTCCTGTGCATCCAGCGTTTCCCCATATTCTTTTTTGAAAAATTCTTCAAAAAATGGCAAATCTAAATCACCTATTGATAAACCATTTGCCGGGATTTCATCTCCGTGTATTAAACCAGCCGACTGAAACATACGCTGCATTTCTTCACGACTGGTAACTCTTCTTTTATCGCTGCCACTCTTTACCCATATTGCTCCATTATTATCCATATAAGGTTTATTGATTCCATCAGGAATAGTAACAACCATTACAATACCATCAGGATGGCTAATATTTTCTATTACCGGATTAACAGGAGGCTTCACAGATTGTGAAGCAGCATTTGAAATAAGTTGATTCAATCTTTTGATATCATCGCGAGTAAGGCCTTTTACTTTCCAATTTCTATCCTCAACTCCAATAAATATCTGTCCACCACCTGAATTGCTGAATGCCACTATTTCAGCAGCAAGAGAATCAACATTGTGGAAATTTTCCTTAAATTGATGTTTAGTGTCTTCACCACGAGAAAGTATTTCTATAAGCTCTGAGATTTCCATATACTATATATCAACCTCCGTTTGTTAAATGCCTCTTTCCCGCCTTCCATTAAATCAACAATTTTTTTCTGCAATAACGGGCAATCAATACTTCCTGTAACTATATTTATTGTATCATCTTCATAGGTACAGGAGTGAATTTGATCCGCATCACCTAATACCGGGAAATTGGCATTATGGGTAGCAAAAATAAATTGAGTATTTTGTTTGATTTCTCGTATCAGCTTTATAACATCTTCGTAAATTGTCTGATTATCAAGGTCATCTTCTGGTTGGTCGATTATGATTACATCGTTTTCTCTCTGATTCAATATAAAAAGAATCAATGCAGATGCCCTTTGACCAAGTGAGTGATGTTTAAGTTCTTTGTTGCGATATTTAATAGTAAACCTGTTTTGTACCTGATACACGAGCAGATCTTTCAAATTTTCAAAAAAATACTTTTCAAAAGTTGCAGAATACGAACCTGTTTTCTGTTTAGCATTTTCAAAGTCTCTGTATATTTCACCAAAGTCTGTATATGCATTTACCAGTGATGCAAGCACGTTCTCTCTTATTCCACTTCCCTTGAACATGGTTTTCATGAAAGAAAGATACCCTGTCTTATCACCCTTAAACTGGGCTTCGATAGTCAACAGCGATTTTTTGTTATTTATTTTATCAAGAATTTCTTTGATTTTATTAAATTCTTGAAGCCACAACTCATTAAGCTCTGAAAGAGCCTGTAGCAAATCTCTTTTTAAATCTGAAGCCATTAATTTTTGCCTATTCAAAGCATCCAGCATTTTCTCAGCGGTATCAATATTTCTTTTTAGCAGAGGATATTCTTCTATATCCAAAGCCTCTATTTTTTTTTCTTTTAATTCGGCTTCAATTTTTCTTCTTATCGTTGCAAATTCATCAGTGAAAGCCTTCTTGATATGGCAAAACTCTTCATATTTTTTATTAAGAATGGCTTTGATCTCATTTATGGCAGCACTATCAGATTTTTGCCTGTCTAAAATAAAAACAATTTTCTTATAATCATTGAAAAAAACCTTGAAAAATTTTTTATTTATTTGCGAAGAATAAGCCAGGTGATTTTTGATCTCATCTTCATGCTGGCTTATGAAATTATCCAGATCGCTCCTATAAGATTCAATATCCACCAATATCTGTTTTAATTTTCGCTCATCTACATCAAAATCGATCTGCTTTTTTAATTTTTCTTCAATGCCATATTCTTGAAACTTTTTTAAGTTAAATTCGGCATCCTGTTTTTTCTGTGTATATTCTTTTATTTTTTCTTCTATATCAGCCAGTTTTTGAAGTTTATATACAATGTCCACTACAGCCTGCTTTTTTTCCGCTATCTGGCGGCGCACCTCATAGAGCCTTTCACCTATCAATTTTTCCACCAGATCCTTTTCAAATCCTTCGCCACTTGCAGAAAGATCTTTTTGCCCAAAATAAATAGGTTTCCTGATAATTGTCTCTTTAATAGATATTCCTGGCTGCAATTTATCCCTGATATATACCTGTGGCGCTTCATTGAGTATACGCTTAATCTGAAATTCGCTGCCATATTGATCTACAGCTGTAACAATTGCTCTCCCCCCACTTCCAAGAGTATGCGCCACAAGTTTATTTTTATATTCTTTATCCATTGCTTTCTCGCCCAGTGGACAATCAAGTACATAGCGAAGAACTTCCAGAATGGAAGACTTTCCGCTTCCCCGTATGCCAATAAAAGTATTTAGTTCTGGAGAAAAATGGATTGTTTTGCCATCCATCGTTCCTCCTTCAAAATGTATACTCTTTATATATGAATGCCGATAGCCTTCTGGTTTAGATGATCTAACTCTCTGTTCATAATCCATCAGAGCATACTTAACAGCTTCAAAGGTATAATCACCAATTTTAAGCCATGTTTCACCATTCTTGCTACCAATTTCGTCTATCGATTTACAGTCTGATCCCTCTACTTCGGCAGGGTACCAATTTTTAAACCATGATTGAACTTTTACTCTGCAAATCCTATCCTGTAGATCATGAGTTCTGACTTTTTGAAATGCCAGAGTACGCCTTTTAAAATATTCGTTTTGTCCCAGTTCTTTTAGTCTTCCACCATCCAATTCGTTCCACAGGCCGCTTGATTGTTCAACATGGGCAAAAATTATAAAATAGTCTTTATGATAATTCTCAAGCGTATTTATTGTTTCAAGCAAGCTTAAAGTACTGCGACATCCCTTATTTTCATATTCCGCTGGTGTCCTTCCCTGAAAGGCAACGTTTAAAAACTGGTTTATATACATATTACCTGATTCCAACCACTCATCCGAAAATACCACCAGCGTATGAATTCCATTTGCCCCGTCATTTACTGAAAGTTCAACACCGGGCAAAAGAAATATCTCTTCCTTTAGAGCTTTTTTTCTTAAATTTACAAACTCATTTTGATCGAACTTATTGTGATTTGTAATTACACCAACTTTAATACCTGCTTCTTTCAACTTTGAGATATAGTCATCCAAAAAAGTTCTTTCATCTTTTTTATAAATAAACTGATTATCAGATTTAGTATGAAGATGAAAATCTGCTCGTAGCCAGGTGGAACCATACCTGAATATTTCATACATTTTCTTACCAATCGGCATTATGCTCCTCTAACTTCATCAAATCATTATTACGCCTGCGCGTTCTCGGTATTTGGTATATAGGTAATTTCATGATCCGTATAGCAAAAATTTTTTTCACGACACATCTGTATCCCTTTTCCAGGGGCAGGTAATCCCAGTCGCTTCATATCGTAATCTGTCATAATCATCACAAGCTCCTCAAAGGTGGTGCGTGGCTGCCAGCCAAGTTTTTGCCGCGCTTTGGTAATATCTGCCTGAAGATGTGTTACCTCTGTAGGCCTGAAATATTTAGGATCTACTTCAATTAAGACCTGACCTGGTTTTACAACACTATTCCACTGTGGAGCAACACTTTTTACAATTCCTTTTTCTTCAACGCCGCTTCCCATCCATTCAAGCTCCACTCCTGCATACGCAAATGCACTCTCTGCAAATTCGCGTATTGAGTGGCTTTGGCCGGTACCCACCACATAATCATCAGGTTGCTCAGCCTGCAGCATAAGCCACATCATCTCTACATATTCTGGAGCAAAGCCCCAGTCCCTTTTTGCATCAAGATTTCCAAGATACAATCTATCTTGTTTTCTTGCCAGAATGTGTGCCAGCGCCCGTGTTATCTTACGGGTTACAAATGTTTCCCCCCTCCGTGGGCTTTCATGATTAAAAAGTATTCCATTACACGCAAACATGTTATACCCTTCCCGGTAATTAACTGTTACCCAGTAGGCGTACACTTTTGCTGCTGCATAGGGGCTGCGAGGATAAAATGGCGTTTTTTCACTCTGCGGCGGGGGAGATGCTCCAAACATCTCGGATGAAGATGCCTGATAAAATTTTGTGCGTATGCCACTGCGCCGCACCGCTTCAAGAATGCGCGTGGTGCCAAGTCCGGTAATATCGCCGGTGTATTCGGGTGTATCAAAACTTACCTTTACATGGCTCTGCGCGCCAAGATGATATATTTCGTCTGGTTGTATATTATATATGAGATAGACAAGCTGTCCTGAATCCGAAAGATCACCATAATGTAAAAATAATCGTGCGTTTTTTTCATGAGGATCCACATACACATGATCAATTCTATGTGTGTTAAAGGTGCTGGATCTGCGTATGATACCGTGCACCTGATACCCCTTGCTAAGTAAAAATTCGGCAAGGTACGAACCATCCTGACCGGTGATTCCAGTAATAAGTGCCTTTTTCATGAATTGTACTCCCTGGTTTTTAAAATTATATATACGACAATTGCTATGTTCACTTACCACCTGCCGTCATTGTCCCGACTTTTTGTGGTCATTGCGAGGCACGAAGTGCCGTGGCAATCCCATTCCCACCTGCCGTCATTGTCCCGACTCAGTCGCGGACAGGCGAGTCCAGGTTCTTCCGGGATGACGAAGCAATCTCCTTCCCACAAACGATCCCGATTTCATCGGGATCGCAATGACGATACCCACTATTCACTAATCACCAACCACTAATCACTAATTAAATAATTCAACACTTCTTCATAAAGCTTTACATACTTTTCTGCCACTATTTTACTATCAAATTTTCTTACTACTTTTTCTCTGGCATTATGGCAAAGCTCATCATA
>CALEWF010000043.1 GCA_937925455.1 uncultured Flavobacteriales bacterium
TCGCCTTGTTTTGTTTTAGATAACTAATCAAATTATCTATTAAAACGGGTACTTGTTTTCGAATAGCAGCCCCTGTTTTAGCCGTTGGCAATGCGGCAGCATCTCCTAAACAAAAGATGTTGGGATAAACATTGTGTTGCAAACTATTAATATTCACATCCACCCACCCTTGCGGATTAGTTAAGCCGGATTCTTTTAAAAAGGCATGGGTAGTTTGTGGTGGTGCCAAATGCAAAAAGTCAAAAGAAATTTCTACCATTTCATTTTCTGTTGTCAAGCCAATTTTTTGGCGTGCTTCTTCGCTGATTTTAAATGCATCTTTAATTACAATCTTAAAGTAAATTTTTTTATTTGCTGCATCAATTTTTACCGGATTTAATCCAAGCATTAGTTGAATATTGTATTCTTTTACTTTTTTCAACAAACTTTCAGCCACAGGTTTAACACCAAAAATTACAGACCCAGGCATGGCTAAAATAATATTGGATTTATGGGCTAATCCTTTTTTGCGAAGATAATCGGCCGACATGTATGCAGCTTTTTGAGGTGCTCCTCCGCATTTAATGGGTGTAGAAGGTTGAGTAAATACTGCATTACCGCCCTTAAATTGCTTCAACAGTTCCCACGTTTTTTCCGGATCAATATAATTACTGCATACCACTCCTTTATCTAAGGCTTCTTTCAATCCCTCAATCATAGAAAAATCATAGATAATGCCTGTTGCAATAACCAATGCCTGATAATGAATGGTAACTCCACCTTTTAAATTCACTAATTGTTGATGAGGGTCAATTTTTTCTGCATAATCTCTTACCCATTCTACTCCTGGAGGAATGTAATCTGCTTCCTGCCTTATGCAATCTTTCATTTTGTAAGTACCGGCACCTACTAAGGTATAAGCCGGTTGGTAAAAATGTTTTTCAGAAGGCTCAACAATGATTACAGAAAATTTTTTTATTCTGTTTCTGAAGTTGAGCGGCTGTCATGATACAGGCAGTTCCACCACCTAGTATTAAAATATCACAATGCTTAATCATAACTGTATTTTTTTTAAAATTAAATGAACATCCTTTCTCTATATGTAACTTTTATTACAAAGCCGATAATTTTAGAGTTAATTGGCGAGGTTCTTTCCGTTATAGAATTATTGGTAATTTTGCAAAAAATTGAACGGTCATGGGGAATTTTAAGCTCAACAGCATCGAAGAAGCGATTGAGGATATTAAAAACGGAAAAATTGTAATTGTGGTAGATGATGAAGACCGCGAAAACGAAGGTGATTTTGTAACAGCGGCACGCAATGTAACTCCTGAAATTATTAACTTCATGGCAACGCATGGTCGCGGACTTATATGCGCACCGCTGATTGAAGACCGATGCGATGAGCTTGGGCTAGAGTTAATGGTTAACAATAACAGTGCATTGCACGAAACACCTTTTACTGTTTCGATTGATTTAATTGGGCATGGAGTTACCACCGGAATATCAGCTTCAGATCGCGCTAAAACTATTCAAGCGTTGATAGATCCGAATACTAAACCACAAGATTTAGGAAAACCAGGACATATATTCCCATTACGTGCCAAAAGAGGTGGGGTACTACGAAGAACAGGACACACAGAAGCTACGATTGACCTGGCACGATTGGCCGGATTCGAACCAGCAGGAGTTTTAGTTGAAATAATGAATGAAGACGGTACGATGGCTCGGCTTCCAGAATTATTAAAAATAGCTGAAAAGTTTAACCTGAAAATTATTTCTATTGCTGATTTGGTTGCATATCGTTTAGCAAATGAAAGTTTGATTCAAAAAGAAGCAGAAGTAAAATTGCCTACCGAATACGGTGATTTTAAACTTATTGCTTTTAAACAAACAACCAACGATCAGATTCATTTGGCATTAGTTAAAGGAACCTTTACGCCCGATAAGCCAGTGTTAGTCAGGGTACACTCTTCCTGTATGACCGGAGATATCTTTGGTTCGTATCGGTGCGATTGCGGTCCGCAACTACATGCTGCCATGGAAATGATTGAAAAAGAAGGGGAAGGGGTAATTGTGTACATGAATCAGGAAGGAAGAGGCATTGGATTAATCAATAAACTCAAAGCCTACGAATTGCAAGAGCAAGGTTTAGATACTGTTGAAGCCAATCTAAAGTTAGGTTTTGGGATGGATGAACGCGATTATGGTATTGGTGCTCAGATTTTACGTAGTTTAGGTATTAGTAAAATACGCTTACTAACCAACAACCCGAAAAAGCGTGCAGGTTTAATTGGTTATGGCTTAGAAATAGTAGAAAATGTTCCGATTGAAATTCCCTCAAATCCACACAATGATTTTTATCTAAAAACCAAACGAGATAAGTTAGGGCATTTGCTCATGAAACTTGGACATTAAATTATTGAATTTTGATATCAGCAAAAAACATTTACAAAAAATACGGCAAATTAGAAGTATTAAAAGGCGTATCTCTTGAGATTCAAAGAGGAGAAATAGTATGTATTGTAGGTAAATCTGGTGCCGGAAAATCTACCTTATTACATATTTTAGGAACTTTAGACCGCCCCACTTCTGGCGAAATTTATTTTGATACTATTCGAACTGATCAATTAAACGATAAGAAACTATCAGCATTTAGAAATAAACACATTGGTTTTGTTTTTCAATTCCACCATTTACTTCCTGAATTTAATGCCTTGGAAAATGTATGTATGCCGGCATATATTCTCAATACACCTCGAAAAAAAGCTGAGCAAAGAGCCAATGAATTATTGGATTATTTAGGACTAAGTCATCGCATAAAGCATAAACCCTCTGAACTTTCGGGAGGCGAACAACAGCGAGTTGCCGTAGCCAGAGCTTTAATAAACCAACCGGATGTGGTTTTTGCCGATGAGCCTTCGGGTAATTTAGATAGTCAGAATTCAAAAGAACTACACGAATTATTTTTAAAATTACGAAATGAGTTTAATCAAACGTTTGTAATTGTAACCCACAATCTTGAATTAGCCACTTTGGCAAATCGAACCATTCGTATGGAAGATGGGTTAATTTTATTATAGTAACCTATGAACAAGGAAAATATTCACTTTTGTTCAATATCAACCCAAGCTAAGGTTTTCATATTTTGTTTCTCTTGATTTTTATTGACTTGCTTTTTTAACCCAAATTATGCATTAGAAAATTTCCGTAGGCATCCAGAAAAACAAAAACCTACGTAGCCAATGTTACATAAATAACCATAGAGAACACAAAGGAATACTGTGTGTTTTTACTTTCATTTTCTTTGTGTTCTCCGTGTATCTCTGTGTTCTTTGTGGTTAAATTTTTACCACAGAGAACACAGATAAATAAACCAATTAAAAAACGTCTTCAACCCGGTTTAATGCAATTGAAGTAAAATAGCTGTTTGAACCCAGGTGGTTACTTCATAGAATCGGCTTTAATTCAGAAATGAAAATGACGTTGCATTATATCCGGTTTTCTATTGCATAATTTTGTTTTATCCCAAATTATGCATTAGAAAATTTCCGTAGGCATCCAGAAAAACAAAAACCTACGTAGCCACTGTTACATAAATAACCATAGAGAACACAAAGGAATACTGTGTGTTTTTACTTTCATTTTCTTTGTGTACTCCGTGTATCTCTGTGTTCTTTGTGGTTAAAAAATTTGTTTACTATTCAGGTTTAATGCTTTTTACCACAAAGAACACAAAGTTTTACACAAAGGGCACAGAGTGTAGTAATTTCTGTCATAACTTTTTCTTTGTGTGCATTGTGGTTAAATGTTTCACCACAGAGAACACAGATCAATAAACCAATTAAAAAACGTCTTCAACCCAGTTTAATGGAATTGAAGTAAAATAGCTGTTTGAACCCAGGTGGTTACTTCATAGAATCGGTTTTAATACAGAAATGAAAATGAATTTGCATTATATCCGGTTTTCTATTGCATAATTTGGGTTTATCGTTCTACCAAATTCTTTCATTACTACATATACGTTTTCATTGTATTTACTTTACCGATAATTGTCTTATGAATTAACGAAATACATGATACTTTTTGTCATTTGTTTTCACCATAGGAATAAATAACATAATTTTACATTCGTTTTTATATCGTGAAAAAAATAAAGTATAGTTATAAATTTTCACGGTATTATTTTTACTAATTCACCAATTCTTGTCAGTATTGTTTCATTTATACGTTAAAATATTAACATAAATTTTAAAATTTCATTTTGCATACATTCTAATTACCAAGATAATTTTATGAAATGTGAATGATTTTTATTACTTGAATACTGCTTCATATCTGTTAATTAAACTAGATGTATAAAACGTTATGCCAATGAAAAAAGACAATGAATTGAAAATATATGAAAAAAAAGATTATCCGAGCCACCAGATGGTGGTCAGTATGTTAGAAGATCCACATGCCTTTTATATTCGTGGTGAACCTTCAATGAAAACAAGATTTGTTGGGAAATACAAGGATGGGAATATTGTATATGTAGAATATATTTTAGGACCTGGCGATCATTACATGGTAATTTACATGAGAGAAGCTAATGATGAAGAAAAAGCATTTTTCCATTCAGATTTATAATCCAAAATCATGCATTAGAAA
>CALEWF010000044.1 GCA_937925455.1 uncultured Flavobacteriales bacterium
AACAGCCGCTTTAAGCAGCCTATTATCTATAATCTAATGATAATTTGAGGATTATATGATTGGTAATATTCTATTGAAATGGAGAAATAAAATCCCGAAAAAATTGCCCCTGTGCATCTTTTTCAGAAACCAGCGGATCGGTTATTCCCCAATGAATATTCAAATCCGGATCATTCCAGCGAATACATCCTTCAGAAGGCCTATGATAATAATTGGTACACTTGTATGAAAAAATAGTATCCGGCTCTAGAGCTAAAAATCCATGGGCAAAACCCGGAGGTATCCAAAACTGTGTTTTCTGTTGGTCATCTAATAATACCGTAACATACTTTCCATAAGTAGGGCTTGATTTACGGATATCAACCGCTACATCCAATACCTTTCCTTTTACCACACGAACTAACTTTCCCTGATCAAAGGGTGGAGCTTGAAAATGCAATCCACGCAATGTATATTTAGAAGATGATGATTCATTATCCTGAACAAACGAAATTTCTTTCACCACTTCTTGAAAAACCCGCTGATTAAACGATTCCATGAAATATCCCCGCTGGTCTGAATAAACCTGTGGTTGAATAATTAACAATCCTTCGATTGGTGTAGTTTCAATTTTCATGGATTCAATATCACTATTTATTTTTTCTATTAAAAAAATGTTTCCAAAATCCTTTTTTAGGCTTGGTTACAATATCTTCTTCATAATATCCAAAGCCTTTATCAAGATAACCATAGCCCATGC
Organism: uncultured Flavobacteriales bacterium; assembly: GCA_937925455.1. Taxonomy (GTDB): domain Bacteria; phylum Bacteroidota; class Bacteroidia; order CAIKAF01; family CAIKAF01; genus BA4. The sequence continues at coordinate 740 of CALEWF010000044.1, forward strand.
CATAGCCATACCCGCTATATCCATACCCATACCCATAACCACTGTATTTACTAGTTTTTCGAAGATCAAATCCATTTAAAACAACAGCCAGTTTGTCTAGCTTATGTTCTTCTCTGATTTTATTGAGATTATTGATAAAAAACTTTCGGGAGTAATCTGCCCTGAAAACATAAATTGGATAATCCGCTATTTTAAGATTTGAATGAGCATCAGCTACAACACCTACAGGTGGATTATCAATAAAGACGTAATCATATTGTTTTAATAGTTCGTCAATCAAATTTTTCATTGAATCTGTTAATAGTAATTCTGACGGATTGGGAGGAATTGGTCCTGCTGTAATAAAATACAAATTTTTCATATTGCTTTCCTTTATACAATCCTCCAATTTGTCTTTTCCAATGAGTAAAGTACTCAATCCCTTTTCGTTAGATGCGTTAAACCCAAGATGAATTTTGGGTTTACGCAAGTCTCCATCAACTATAACAACTCGCTTTCCGGCAAACGCTATTATTCCAGCCAGGTTTATAGCCACAAAGGTTTTTCCTTCGCCCGAAATTGTTGAAGTAACAGAAACTAATTTTGAACCGGGTTGATTAGAAATAAATTCAAGATTGGATCGAATGGTACGAAACGTTTCAGAAGTTAATGATTTAGGATATTTATCCACTATCAGTTGAGATACCGGAATATTTTCCTTGTATTTTGAAATTACCCCTAGAACTGGTGTATGAGTATATTTTGTAATATCATTAACTGAAAGAATTAAATCATGGGTAATATAATGCAATACAATAACTGTTAGTGATAAAAATAACGAAACTAAAATGGCTATGGCAATAATAAAGTACTTCCTCGGTGATACCGGAATTTTATTGGGCTTGGCTACTTGTAGTATCCTGTATCCGGGAGTATATCCTTCACGAGCTAAAATGTATTCAGCTCGTTTTGAAATCAATTCATCGTAATATTTCTGATTTACTTCGTACACCCTTTTCAGTTGCATGTAATCAGCTTCCATGCTCTGTCCGTTACTTCCCATAAAAAGTTCTGATTCTAACAACTGAATCCTTCGGTTCAAGTCGTTTACCTGCTCAACCACTGTTTGTTTTACATACGAAACACTTTCAACCAATAATTTTTTTTGTGTTTCAATTTGTGCGGTTAATTCTTGATATTCTCGGCTGTTCTCAGTTACTGATTGGCGTAACTGGTCTCTTCGTATCAAAAGATTATTTAGGTTATTTACAATATTTGAAACATTGCCTTGAATATTGGCTTGTGAGATTAAGGTAATAAGCTGATAAATATTAATATCTTTTGCCTGTACTTTGCTTATGATATCATTTATTAACATCAATTGAACCTCGTACTCCAATTTCCTGCTTTCAAAATTTTTGATGATATCCAGGTTTTTATTTGCCAATGGATTAAAATCGGAAGATTCTACCACCCGGTGACGTTTTTTATAATCAGCCAAACTACTATCAGCTTCTTCCAGCTTGTCTTTTACCAATCCCAGTGTTCGGTCAATATATTCAATAATCCGATTGGAACTTTCTTTCTTTTTTTCCAGATTAAAATGTTCAAACTCCCGGGCTATGGCATTGGCAATATCAGCCGCCCGATTATAATTCACGTCAGTTGTGGTAATGCGAATGGTTCTGGCAGCATCATTTAATATATTTATTTCAATGCCTTTACCATAATTATTTACAAACTGAGTAGGATCATTAATTTTAAAATAGTACTCTACCTGATCTTTCAGTAACTGCTCTTCGTACCTAACTGATGTTGTTATTTCAAAATGTTCTGTACTTTCATTTTTATTGGTGATAAAGTCATATTCATACAATTTACCGCCCACCCGGTATTTAAGTTGATAGTTTGTTAAAGACTTAAATCGAATATTTATCGGTATCCCGTAAATAGCAGCATTCGTAACACGGGTAGAAACTCTGTAAGGTCCGTTGTTATAATTGTCAAAATCAATAATCCGGCCCCTATTAAAGTAAGTTACATCCAAATCCATGCTGTCCAAGGTGCGTTGTAAAAAAACCGGCGAACGCATTAGTTCAAGTTCTTGAGCTAAGCTGTTATCAAAATAATCTTCTTTGCTAAGGAATTTTTTTTGTTGTATATCGTCTGTGAGCTGGATGACTGATACCGAACGATAAAGCGGAATGGTATATCTTAGGTATAAAAACATTCCCATCCCAATGAGAAAAAAAATAAGCAATGCCCATTTGAGATTTTTTCGGGTGATAAAAAGAAACAAACCCAGGTCAAAATCCTGGTTAAACATGGGTATTTCACGCTTTTCTTGCTTCTGGTTCATTTAGTAAGGGATATAATCAGTGCTACACTGGTTACAATAGTGGCAATGGTTGTAAAAATAGTAAGATAAGGGGCTACATTACGATTAAAAATCTGTGCTGGATCTTCGTAAGGATCCACATAAATAATATCGCCTGACTGAAGTGCTAAATCTGCTTCTTTCATTCCTTCCAGCGTACTGAGGTTAATTTTATATACTTTCGGATTTTTTAAATCTCCCCGTATCAATTTAATTCGTTTTGCTTTACCCGTGTTTGAAATCCCCCCTACTTTGGCTAACGCTTCCAACAAACTCATGTTATCACCGGTAAAATCTACAATTTGAGCGTTGTTTCCGGTTCCCGGAAATACTATCACCTTACGGTTAGTAATGCGTAGAGTTACAAAAGGATCTACCCGATAATAACTGTATTTCTCCTGCAATAAATCTTCAGCTTCCCGCCTGGTTTTTCCTTTAAGGTCCACTCTTCCAATCAACGGGAACTTGGCAGTACCATCGTATTCTACCTGTATTTGAATACCATCCTGCACTACGCCCTGCCCTGTTGACGTTCCTTGATTATTTAGATTGCTGGTCATACTTACCAAACTTTCAACGTTGTTTGATAAGATACGAACATGCAAAATATCGTTGGGTGAAATTCGATAAGAGCTATCTGGACCTGTTGAAGTAAATTGGTCGAACTGAAAATCTTTTCGGGTACGTAACATTACGCTGGGATTAAAAACACTGCATGAGCTAAACAATCCCATAATTAAAAAAAATAAAATTCGCTGTTCAGACATCGGTTTCTGTTTATAAAAGTGCTTGAAATACGTGGTGTATCTTAAAATAGATCGGCTATTTCAAACCCTTCTTACAAAGGTAGAAAAAGGAATGAAAAACAATGAATCAGGCAGTAACGTATCGGGAGGTTTGCTTCACGTTTTTTAAATCTAATAATTCGTGATACAAATGGCTCATATCACTTACCAGTCGTGTGTAGTGAAATTTGTTTGAAACATGGTTCCAACCCTCCTCTCCCATTTGAAGTCGCAGGGCATCGTTAGATACTAAATTGACCAAGGCATGTGAAAATTCTATTTCATTCGGTTGATTGACTAAAATACCTGTTTTACCAGCCAATACAACATTTTCTATACCTCCTACATTAGTACTAATCACCGGTTTGCCCGAAGCTTGTGCCTCAATCAAACTAACCGGAGTACCTTCATTGAGCGAAGTTAAACAAATAATATCCAGGCCAGCGTTGGTAACATCTATATCTTTAATCCAGGAAGTAAAAGTAACATCAGCCGGTAGTTTATCCGGATGCTCACTTACTGAAAGTCCCAAACTTCGGGCAGTGGCAATTAAGGCCTCTCTTCGTTCTCCATCGCCTATGATAAAAGCCCTGATTTTACGTTGAGTTTGTTGCTTTAACAAAGCAAAAGAATGTATAAACAGCTCATGATTTTTTATGGGCACTAAGCGGCCAATGATGCCTATGGCAAGCTCATCTTCCGCCAAATTGTATTCGTTTCGAAATTTAGTTCGTTTCAATTCTTTTTGTTCCTGGAAACGATTTAAATCAAACCCCAATGGGATTACCGAAATTTTCTCCGGTGCACATATTTGATGTTGAACAGATAACTCATATTTCTGTAAATCACTCAATGCAATAATTTGCGTTGATACAGCCGCCATTTTTCGTTCTACCTGTTTAAATAATTCAGATTTCATTCTGTTGAAATACGAATGAAACACATGACCATGAAAGGTATGAACAATCACCGGCACTCCGCTACGGTATGCTGCCCAACGTCCCAAAGCTCCCGATTTAGAAGCATGTGTATGTACTATATCGGGTTTATATCGTTGAATGATTTCTTTTAATTTATAATAGGCTACTATATCGCTGTTGTATCGAATAGAACGATGCATTTCCGGTATTATAATCGGCTTAATGCCCAATTGCTTTAAAATATATTCTGAGGAATCTTCTCCTTCTTCTATGGAACCTCCCACCAAAACCGTTTTAAATTCGGGAGATAAATATTTGGTAAGATAGGCTACATTATAGGTTGGCCCTCCAATATTAAACCGGTTGATTATTCGTAAAAC
>CALEWF010000045.1 GCA_937925455.1 uncultured Flavobacteriales bacterium
CCTCTTGTTGAGAATACAAAAAGGGAATTTGTAATAAAATGAGGGCAAATAGCAAAAAAAATGTCTTCATATACAATAATAAATAATGGTAAATATACAAATAAAAATCCATCGCAACCCTTTTTGTTCATCAGAATCTCATTCGAAAGGTAGCACTATCTAAAGAATAAAACGTATCCCCTCTGTTAATAAATAATTATTTTAATAATAAGGCTGCTTAAAGCGGCTGTTCGCTGCAAGTCCTCGGGGCTCAGCCACACATTGCATCGGGGTAGCGGTGTCTTCGTGCCCTCAGCCCCGCTACCCCTTGCACTGTGGGCTTCGCCCCTGCGGGCTTTCCACTTCCATCCGCAGCAGACGGTACAGCGGGTGAATATGCCCCTACAAGGCCCAGAAACACGCGATTGCCCTCCCATGAAAAATATTTATTTAACATAAACTCTTTGCCACAGATTTTTTTAGCCATATTTTTTAGTTTGAAGAAAAATTGCACGGTTTTTGATAATGTATGGACGCATGAACTTACAAACTATTGAACCAGTTTTAATTTTTAAAGATTCACAGGTACCCACCGGTGTTGTGGGCTGGGAAAGCCCGTCAAATATTGCATTGGTTAAATACTGGGGTAAAAAAGATGTGCAGATTCCCTGTAATCCATCCATTAGTTTTACGCTTAGCAAATCGGTGTCAAGAACCAAGGTTTCCTATCGGCCGAGTGAGAGTGGCTGCTATGAAATTGAATTTTATTTAGATGGAGTTAGAACGGAAAAATTTGAAGAAAAAATCCACACATTTTTCCGCACCATTCTTCCGCTTTGCCCTTTTATTGACCAGTTGCACTTTCGTATTGAATCGTTTAATACCTTTCCGCATTCCGCTGGCATTGCTTCTTCGGCTTCCGGGATGAGTGCTCTGGCATTGTGTATTGCAGATATTGAGCGGAAGCATTTAAAAAAATTATCATCAAACGAGGTATTTTTTCAAAAAGCTTCGTTGTTGGCAAGGTTAGGATCGGGTAGTGCTTGTCGCTCGGTATATGGTGGTTTGGTAATTTGGGGAGAAGTGGAGGGAATGCCTGAAACTTCTAATGAATACGGTGTAAAACTGGATGAACCGGTACATGAAGTATTCAAATCTTACAAAGATTCCATACTGATAGTAGATGCGGCGGAGAAAAAAGTTTCCAGCAGGGCAGGCCACGGCCTGATGAATAACAACCCATTCTCAGCCGAACGTTTTGCCCAAGCCGGCCGAAATATTCAAGTCTTAATTTCAGCCATTCGAACGGGCGATTTGGATACTTTCATTAAACTTACTGAATTGGAGGCGCTTACCTTGCATGCCATGATGATGACCAGCGACCCCTATTTTCTCTTAATGCGTCCCAATACATTGAGTATCATTGAAAAAATTTTTGATTTCAGAAAACAAACAGGCCTGCCTGTATGTTTTACATTAGATGCCGGACCCAATGTGCATTTGTTATACCCACAGCGTCATGAGCAGGAAATAAAATCTTTCATCACAAATGATTTAGCTGTACATTTGCACAACGGGTTCTACATTGATGACGAAGTAGGCAAAGGTCCAACTATGATTTAAACACCAAGCCATATGACCCAGATAGAAAAAAAATTCAATTCCAAAATTTTACTCTTTGGTGAGTATAGCATCATTCATAATTCGATGGGGTTGAGCATTCCGTATGAGGCTTTTGAAGGTAAATTAACATTTACACCCGAAAAACTTCAGGGTGAAGATGTGCAAAAGTCGAATGAAAGTCTTCGTCGTTATGCTGCTTACTTACGTGAACTAATGGAGTCAGGTAAGTTGAAATTTACTTGTGATATTGACCGTTTTGAAGAAGATATTGCTAATGGAATTGTTTTTGACAGTACTATACCGCAGGGTTACGGTGTAGGAAGTTCCGGAGCTTTGGTAGCAGCTATCTACGACCGCTATGCGTTGGATAAAATACCCAACGATAAAAAAATATCCGGGCAGTTTATTGTGCGATTGAAAGAGATTTTTTCTCAAATGGAAAGTTACTTTCACGGAAAAAGTTCGGGTATGGATCCGCTGATTTGCTATATGAATCATCCCATGCTCATTCAAAGCAAAGATGATATTGACCCGGTGGGAATCCCTTCGCCCAATGATGTAGGAAAAGGGGCTATTTTCCTAATAAATACTGGCGAAGTAGGAGAAACCCAACCGTTGGTAAACCTGTTTTTGGATAAGTGCAAGGAAGAAGGGTTTGTTCAGGTAATCAAGAATGAATTGATTCCTTTCAATAATAATTGTATTAAAGCTTTTCTTAAAGGGGAAGTAAAAGAATTATTCTCTAACTTGAAAGATTTATCCGCCTTCTTGCTAAGTAATTTATCACCGATGATTCCACGTCGTTTTCGTGGTATATGGAAGCGAGGGTTGGAAACCGAAGCCTATTACTTGAAATTGTGTGGCTCTGGTGGTGGGGGATACATTCTTGGATTTACCGAAGATTTTGAACGAGCCAAGGAGGAATTAAAAGGCCATGAATTGCAAGTAATTCATCGGTTTTAATGGGGAATAAGGTTTCTCCTATTAATCCCCCTTTCAAGTTATTACGTCTTTGGTATTCCGAGTTTCTCCTGCGAGTTTGGTTCATCGTCAGCTGACGGATGAACAATAACTCATATCTGCGTGCTTAGAGGTTACGAATGATTTGTAACCAGTTGCTTAGCTCGATTTGTACACTAGGTTATTCCGACACAAATGCCTGAATAGAGCCACCACAAAGTTACCCAACCTTTACGCTATGTCAGTGAACAATTCTAACACGCTACCTGTTTTTGGAAATAGTGCAACCTGAAAGTTATTTACGCAAATATATTGTGCTTAAAGCACGCAGCGGCATTGTGTGTTGGACTGGATTTTTATCCGTCTGTGGGTAATTGAAAAATTTAATAGATATTTGTAAAAAATGAAATTATGAGTTTGGAAGCAAGAATTAACGAGGATATAAAAAAGGCGATGCTTGCCAAAGATACTGCCCGGTTGAATGCATTGCGTGCCATAAAATCAGCCATTCTGCTAGCTAAAACTGAAAAAGGCGGGAATGATGCTTTAAGTGCAGAGGCAGAAATTCAGTTGCTTCAGCGGCTGGTAAAGCAGCGTCGTGATTCGTATGAGATCTATACGCAGCAAAACAGGGCAGATTTGGCTGCTGAGGAAAAAATTCAGATGGATGTTATTTCAGAATACTTGCCGGCACAATTGAATGATGATGAGTTGGAAAATAAACTAAAGGAGATTATTTCGCAGGTAGGGGCCTCCGGCCCGCAAGACATGGGTAAAGTAATGGGGGTGGCCAGTAAAGCATTAGCCGGTCAAGCGGAAGGAAAGCGTATTTCTGAAACTGTTAAAAAATTATTGGCTTCTTAAATGGATGATACCATTATAAATAAAGTAGCTCAAAGTGGTTTGATTACACTGGATTTGGAGGAATTCAAACCTGCATCCGGCGAGGTAGTAGGAGTGGATTTGACAGATTTTCTTTTTCAACGATTAATATTGAAAGAAAAAGAATTTAGGGAGCAGATAAAAAGTACAAAATGGGAATTATATGCAGGAAAAAATGTAGCGATATTTTGTTCCGAAGATGTTGTAGTGCCCCTTTGGGCGTATATGTTAATTACATCTGCCCTTCAGCCATTTGCCCATCGCACAGAAGCTATGCGACCTGAGGAGTTACTGTGTTTATTATGGAAAGAAAATCTAGAGAAAGGTATTAAAAAGTTACAATTTGAAAATCAACGGGTTATAATTAAAGGGTGTGGAGACGAGCAAATTCCCGAAGCCATTTATGTTACAGCAACTAACCTGTTGGTACCTCGAGTTAAAAGTCTTATGTATGGTGAACCCTGCTCTACGGTTCCGGTTTTTAAAAAAAATTGAAATGAAAACATCAAGATTGATAATTCTAGGGTTACTAGGAGGACTAACACTTACCATGGCAACTAGTTTTTCTTCCTGTGGCAAAAAAACTAAATCAGAGGTAGATATCTTGCCCGATTCGGTGTATTTGCAACGAGGGGATAGTATATCTGCTGCTACCTTTGATACATTGAGCAAAACCCTTCGTTATATCATGCAAACAGCTGGTCCCGACAGTGCCATTAGATTTTGTAACGTACAGGCTTATCCCATTACGAAAATTTACCAAAGCCATGGAATTCATGTGAAAAGAACCGCTGCCAAATTTCGTAATCCAGCCAACGAACCTGATTTATTAGAAAACCAATTGCTTAATGAATTTAAAGACCAGCATCAAGCTGGTAAAGAATTGAAACCAATCATTCGTAGGGATAACAACGGGGGGGTGCATTATTTTAAACCTATTTTACTTCAAGGGATGTGTGTTACTTGTCATGGAGATCCAGCAATAGATATTCCTGATTTGGTAAAAAATGTGCTATCCGAATTGTATCCAAGCGATCAAGCTATTGGCTATCGTATAGGCGACCTTCGTGGTTTGTGGCATATTCAATTTGACGCAGATTTAAGATAAAGAAGTCCATCAATATCTTTAAAATCTGTTTTGTGGAAAAAAATTTATTTTGAATTGCCATTATTATGATGCAACTTTACGACCAACTTTTTCATCTAATCGAAACAAAAAATTTACTATTTTAGTATAAAAACCATTTTAAATGAAAAAAACTATTACATTTTCATTTGCCTTAGTTTTAATATTTGTTCTAAATTTATCAATCAGAGTATTTAGTCAACCAGCTCCCGGTTGTCCAAATGTAAATGCCGGTCCGGATGTTAACTTGGCGTGCGGGGGGTGTACCAATCTTACTGCCACGCCTTTTCATGTAGGTACAACCACAACATATAACGTTACTTCTATCCCTTATGCTCCTCCTTATCCCTTCAATGCAGGAACCACCATTTTTGTGGGACAGGATGATATATGGAGTAATATTATTTGGTTACCATTTAGTTTTTGTTTTTTTGGAAATGAATACACACAAATAGTAGTAGGGGCTAATGGATTAATTTCTTTTAATACAGCCTATGCTAATCAGTTTTGCCCCTGGAGTTATTCAGCTCCCGTGCCAAGTGCCAATCTTCCATTAAATTCAATTTTCGGTGCGTATCATGATATTGATCCTTCAGTATGTGGAAACATTCGATATGCCATTTTAGGGTCAGCTCCTTGCCGAACATTTGTAGTAAATTTTGACCAGGTTTGTCATTACGATTGTACAAATATTAAGACAACACAACAAATAGTGCTATATGAAACTACTAATGTGATAGAGGTCTATATTCAAAACAAGCCTACATGTAGTGGATGGAATAACGGAAATGCTGTGGTGGGAATACAGAATGCTACGGGTACCGTTGGATTTGTTCCACCAGGATACAATACTGGACCTTGGTCGGTAAGTAATATGGGGTTTAGATTTACCCCCAATGGTGCTCCTGCTTATACTTTGGAGTGGTTGCAGGGCTCAACGGTTATTGCCACCAATCAACAAACTATAAATGTATGCCCAGGGAGTAGTACTATGTACACGGCACGTGTAACATATAATACATGTAACGTGGCAAGTTCAGTGGTGGTAACCGATGATGTATGGGTAAATATTACTGGGTTGCAAACCGGAGCAAATAGTAATAGTCCATTATGTGAAGGACAAACTTTGAATCTTACTTCTCAGGGAGGTTACGTGTCGTATCAGTGGTCCGGACCTAACGGTTTTACTTCCAATCAACAAAACCCAAGTATATCAAATGTAACGGCAGCAAATGCCGGAGTATATACCGTTACTGTAAATGACGGTACGGGTACTTGCTCTTCTACCATAACCGTAGTAATAAATCCGAATCAAGATCCAACTATAACTCCAGCTGGCCCATTCTGCAGTAATGGACCTGTGGTAAGTTTAGTGGCTGCTTCTACCGGAGGTACCTGGAGTGCTAGCTGTGGAGCTTGCATTAATGCTACTACCGGAGCATTTAATCCAGCTATGGCTGGCGTTGGCAATCATACTATTACCTATACTATAGCCGGAGCATGTGGAGGCACAGATACTGAAGTAATCAGTGTAATTGATTGTAACTGTATAATAGATAACATGCAGATAAATGTGGATGTATGTAATCCATCTACTGGTTCGTATTCTACAACCGGTTCATTAACATTTGTAAATCCACCTGCCACAGGCCAATTGATTATACAAGACTGCAATGGGATTCAGCAAACATTCAATGCTCCTTTCAGCAGTCCGGTTAACTTTACATTGAATGGTCAAACCCCAAATGGAGCGGCGTGTTCAATTACGGCTTCGTTTACCGATATACCTGGATGCATGCAGGTAATAAATTATACAGCTCCAACTTGCCCATGCAACATGGATTCGTTGGGGGTAACCTTAAATCCCTGCGATGTAGCAACATCTACTTACGAAATTTCCGGCACCTTAGTATTTACCTCTCCACCCAGCAGTGGTCAATTAATTATAGAAGATTGTTATGGCAATCAGGTTACGTTCAATGCCCCTTTCACCAGTCCGGTAAATTTCAGCTTCCCCAACACCCCGGCTGACGGTACTCCTTGTAGTGTGAATGCTTATTTTACTGATAATACTAATTGTGCCAACAGCATTAACTTTACTAATCCTGATTGTAACTGCCCGGCTAACATTGGAAACTATACGGCTAACTTGGTGGGTAATGGTCAAAATAATTATGTGTTATGCTACGGAGATCAAATTGTAATAACTTTATCGGGAGGATATGTACCCCCTGCCGATGAAGGACCTATTGGAGGTTTTAATTATGATCCGGGCATTGCCTGGCTGATATACAGCTGTCCGCCCACACCCAATACCGAGCCCTTGAATGACCCATGCTTTGTTGGCGTGTATAATACTACCGGCAATGGAAACCTAACAGATAGTAACGACTTAGCAGTTATAAATGCTTTTCCTCCCGGTACGTTTACCAACAATACGGTGTACTTTGTGCCAATTACGATGTACAACTTTCCAAACTTAGTGTATAATGTTGATTGCTGGAAATTAGGAACGCCCATAGCTGTAACTTATTTGCCAAATATCACCTACAATGTAACGGAAGATTGTGTAACAGGGCAAGTAACTGTAACTATCAGTGGAGGGTATCCGGCAGTATTTGGAACGAATTTCACGGCATCCAACTTAACGCCACCTAGTGCAAGTTTTGTAAATCAAACAGCAACTAATGGTGGAAATATAGTAATAGGAGGATTGAACACCGGAGACGCTTATTCATTTACAATAGACGACGGTAACGGATGTTTGACCAACATCAGTGGAACATTTACCGGAACAACTCCTATAACAGTAAATCCGCAACCCAATGTGTGTGTAGATGCTGGCATTGTAACCTTTACAACATCAGCTAGTGGCGGAACGTGGAGTGCCAGTTGTGGCGGCTGTATCAACGCCACCACTGGAGAATTTAATCCAGCTATTGCAGGCATCGGGAATCATACGATAACATATACCGTAGGTGGAATTTGCGGTGGTTCTGGTACACAAACCATTACTGTAAATCCTTTGCCTTCACCGAGTATAAGTGGTACACTGCAAGTTTGTCCTGGTCAAACAACGACGCTTACTGCCAGTGGTGGAGTAAGTTATGTATGGAATACCGGTGAGGCAGCAGAATCAATTATTGTGGCAACTTCATTTTCAACTCCGGGAACTGGCTTAATTTTTTCAGTAACAGCCACCGATGCCAATGGATGTGCATCAAATACCAGCACAGTGGTTAATGTAAATAATTTGCCAACGGTTGATTTCACGGGTACGAATCTAAGCGGTTGTGCTCCAATATGTGCAACATTTACAGATTTAAGTACGATAAATGGCTCAACGATTACCGGCTGGAGTTGGTCGGTAGATGGCACACCGATAAGTACCCAGCAGAATCCAACGTATTGTTTCTCAACGCCAGGATTATATGACATAGCCTTAGAGGTAACAACGGCACAGGGCTGCACTAACATTTATTTAATAGATGATATGGTGCAAGTATATGCTAATCCATCGGCCGATTTCTTCATGAATCCAAGTTATGTACCACAAAGTAATCCGATGGTGCAATTTACCGATGCCAGCTCAGGGAATATAGCCAGCTGGAACTGGCAGTTTGGCGATGGAAGCAGTTCAACATTGCAGAATCCGCAACACGTATTTGCTGATACGGGCACCTACTGCATCACTCTTGCTGTAACTACCGTGAATGGTTGTACCGGGCAAGATGTAGGCTGTCTATATGTGTATCCGGATGTGTTTATCTACATACCCAATACCTTTACCCCAAACGATGACAAGTTAAATGATTGGTTTCAAGTGGAAGGAGTGGGCATTGTGGAAATAACAATGGAAATATTCAACCGCTGGGGTGAACCTATTTATTCAACTAATTCATTAGAGGGCTGGCCCGGAACTATCAGAAATACTTCTGAAATGGCTAAACAGGATGTGTATGTGTATAAAATACAAGTAGTTGACGCACTAGGTGATAAACATGATTTTTACGGCCATGTAAATTTGATTCGGTAAAAACTATTGTTTAAAAAATTTGATTGTCGTTTCTATAACTTTTGATTGTTCATCATTTTTCAATTGATGATACATTGGAAGCCTAACTAATGTGTTGTGAAACTTTGTTGTTTCACTCAAGACTTGGTTAGTATTATTTTTTAGATAAAAAGGGCTAAGATGCAATGCTTGATAATGGCTTGTAACTTCAATTTTATTTTCGGCCATAAATTTTATAAATAAGTTTTTTTCTTCAATATCATCAAGCAATAAATAAAAAATATGCCCATTAGATTCTTCTGATGCAATTTTTAATAAGCTTTGATGGTTGATTCGTTGATGTAAAGCATCAAAATAAGTTAACCAAAGATTTTTACGGTGTTGAGTAACTTGATTGAGGAAATTGAGCTGAGAAGAAAGAATTGCACAAAGTGGTTCGGCTAAAATACCGTTGGTTCCTTGAGAAACCCAGCAATATTTATCTGTTTTTTTATTTATAAAATCAAGACGGTTTGTACCACATTGAGTAACCGTGTTAACTTTTTCAATGTATTCACTATTATTAACTATCAATGCACCGCCCTGAACACATCCAATATTTTTTGTTTCATGAAAAGAAAAAGTAGCAAAATCACCAAAAGAGCCTAATGGTTTATTTTGAAAAGTAGCACCTAATGCGTGGGCAGCGTCTTCAATAAGCAGTAAGTTGTATTGATCTGCCAAATTTCTGAATTTGCTTATATCTATACCAACACCACCATAATGAACAAGTACAATGGCTTTGGTGCGTGATGTGATTTTTTTTTCAACGTCCACAATATTTAATGAAGGATGATAGGGAAGTACATCAGCAAAAACAAGGGTGGCGCCTTTTAAATAAAACGCATTGGCAGTAGATACATACGTGTATGAGGGTAAAATTATTTCATCCCCCGGCTTTATATTTATAGTATGAGCAATAATTTCTAATGCATGCGTACATGAAGGGGTAAGAAAAATATTTGAGTTATTTACATTTAAAACCCGGGCAAGTTTATTTTTAGCTTCCTGGTGATAAAATCCCTGATTGCGAAATATGCGTGGATCTGCTAATGCTGCATGCATATCTTTTTGCAAGTTGAGATTTTGGAAGGGTATGTTAAATGGAATCATTTCTATATGAAATTATCAAAATTTAAGGAATTTAAGCAATCCATTCTTCCGGTAAATTTTCATTCAATAATCCCCATTCAGGTTTGTTGTAAGTAAATAATCCTTTTTTCATAAGTAAGGTCAGTTTTTCTAAATCTTTCCAACTCAAAAAGGGATATTTTATTTGCAGCGTATGAGCGGTTTCTTCGGTCCAGCTTCCAGCATGGTCTATATGATACACACAACATTGTTTATTGAATATATGTTGTTTTAAACCCATCAACGTTGCTCTGATTAAAGCCAGTGAGTCAATATGCAAAGGGTATCCGGTAAACTCGTGATAGCCTTCAATTTTTAGCCAATCTTGTTTGCTCATTAAAGTAAAATCACCACAAGCTTCTTTATCAATTCTTGCAATGTTAAATTTATCAAATCCTAAAACGATTCGTTTTACAATCAGCAACAGGGGGAAAAATGGCTTGAAAAACCAGTAGCGGTAAATGAAATATTGTTTTTTAAAAACTTTAAGTCCGGGCCAGTATGCATCCATTCCCAAGCGTCGGATAATGTGATTTCGCGAAAAATTTTCTAATTCATTGCCCGATAGTGCATAAATATTTTCCGAAATATCGCACCGATTTGCCCGGTAAAAATACCCTGGCTGAATTTTTTTTTTAGCAATTTCTTCAATCAATAAGCTATCTGGAAAGATATCCAGATTGGTACAGAGTACATAACCCCCATTTGCTCTACGAATACCAACGTTTTTTGCTATCATTTGATGTAATGGAAGCAAGTTGTTAGGGTCAACTTTTTGGTGGATGTTTGCAGATACGGTAATAATTCTGATTTTGAAATATTCATGAACCGGCAAATTTTGAAGAACTGTTTTAAGCGGTGGGTTCTCAGCCGGCGGATTCCATTCTACCATGAGGTATTCGGTGGATAAATGATATTTTTTGCATAAGCTGCTCCAGCGATGAATGGTGGTATGAAGGCGAGATACCAAATCAGGCCGGTGTGTGTCGTTTCGACATGTAACGATGATAGAAAGATATGGGTTGAATGATTGCATCATAAAAAGCAAATTAAAAATTATCTCTCAATTCACATCAGAATTTTAAATAAAGATAAGGCTGCTTCAAGCGGCTGTTCGTTACAAGTCCTCGGGGCTCAGCCACACAGGGCATCGGGGTAGCTGGGTCTTCGTGCCCTCAGCCCCGCTACCCCGTGCCCTGTGGGCTTCGCCCCTGCGGGCTTTTCACTACCATCCGCAGCAGTGTTATTTTTAATTTGGAAATGAATTGATTTGGAAATGAATTGATTTGAAGATGAGAGGATTTGAAGATGAGAGGATTTGAAGATGAATTAATAGTATAGTATTCACAATTTGTAATTGATAATTCGTAATTTAATACCAGGGCAGCGGGTGTATCCGACCCTACAAGGCGGAGAAACATGCGGCCGCCCCCATTTGTAAAATTATTTAATTGAATGAAAAAAGTGTTTGAATACAAGTATTGTGGGGTTTAGTTGATTCTATAAAGTAATGTACCTTTTTTTTATACTTTTACATAAATCGCATCGTGAAAACGGCTGTATGTACCATATCAACCCTATCTCACAGGTTTAAAACCCGTGCCCTGTTTTCTTCGCTTAAAAAAATTACACAAGCAGATTTTTTTGCATTATACATTGATCAGCCGTTGATGCAAGAATCAGATGGTTTGTATCAAGTCATTAGGATTAATCAACTGAATAGTAACGAAACATCGAGGCTTAATAAATACAGTATGGATAAGAGGCGATGGGCCAGTAAGCCTTTTTTATTGCTGCATTTACTCAATCATGGATATGATGCAGTAATATATGTGGATAATGATATTTATTTTTTTAAATCTCCCGAATTTTTGTTTGAAAAATTAGAACAACGTTCTGTTTTATTAACCCCGCATTATTATCCGGCTGATGCAAAAAAAAATCAAATTTGGTTGGAAGCAAATTTTCGTGTAGGGCTTTACAATGCTGGTTTTATAGGGGTTTCATCAAAGGCAAAAGAGGCAATGCAGTGGTGGGGAAATTGCTGTTTGTATAATATGAAAAAATCTTACTCCAGAGGTCTTTTTGATGATCAGAAGTATTTGGATTTAATGCCGGTATTATTTGATGAAGTAGAAATTATAAGACACAGAGGATGCAATGTAGCCGGCTGGAATATTGAAACCAGTGTGCGATCATTGAATAATAAGGGAGAATTGGTGTTTAATAACGAGTGGCCCTTGATTTTTATTCACTTTAATTATTATACAATACAGCAAATAATAGCTGGAAAAGATCCTTTGCTTATACCATTTTGGGAGGAGTATTTATCTGCATTGAACAAAGAATTTCCTAACTATAATCCTCAAAAAGAAATAGGTTCTTTGAAAAATTTATTAAAAGCTTACAAGGATATGTTTAACTTTAAAATAAAACGTTTGTTTGATGGGAAATAAAAGTGAAAAATTAAAAAACAAGAATTTGTCTTGGAAGTACTTGTACATGGTTATTATACTAATAGCTGTATTTGTACAATACGGGCAAACCCTTGATTACGGATTTGTATGGGATGATAAAATTGTGATACAGGAAAATCCAAGGGTGAAAAACGGTTTGCAAGCCATACCTGAACTATTTACAAAGGCGAAGTCGCCATATAGGCATGATCAGTATGGCTACAGGCCCATTACCTTGTTAAGCTTTGCGTTAGAAATAGAATGGTGGGGTGTAAATCCGTATTATCATCATATGATGAATTTATTGTATTATGCCCTTTTGTGCATATTGATTTTTACCTTTTTAATTCAGCTATTTAAAAATTATCATCCTTTTTTTTCTTTTTTGATAGCACTTGTTTTTACTGTACATCCGTTGCATGTAGAAGTGGTAGCAAACATCAAAAGCCGCGATGAAATTCTGGCCATGTTATTTGTTGTGATTTCTCTTATAGCCTATTTAAAATTTATTCGAAGCAATCAATGGGTTTATTTTGTAAGTGT
>CALEWF010000046.1 GCA_937925455.1 uncultured Flavobacteriales bacterium
TTTCAACTCCATTATACGTATTAGCAATAGATTGGGGAAGATGGATTGCAACAAATAATTTATTTACATTAATTTTACTTGGTAGTATTCTAAAAAATAAAGAAGACAAATATAGGTATTCTATAAACAGAGTCAGAATGAAGAAATTTATAAGATTTTCAATATTTATATTTTTTTTAGTTGTAAATTTTTCATTTAAAATGCCTCACTATAACAAAGGTTTAGAATTAAGTAATATATCTAAAAACATAATGAATAAAGTTACTTCATCATATAAAATGATAAGAGATTAAAACCAGATTTTTTAGAGGCATACAAAAAGATAAAGCACAATTGTAACCACTGCTACATAAAAATTTTAACCACAAGGAACAAAAAAACACAAAGAAGCTATGATGCGGATTCACCTGTTGCCCTAGTCTGCTGCGGATGGTAGTGGAAAGCCCGCAGGGGCGAAGCCCACAGGGCACGGGGTAGCGGGGCTGAGGGTACGAAGACACCGCTACCCCGATGCCATGTGTGGCTGAGCCCCGAGGACTTGTAACGAACAGCCGCTTAAGCAGCCTATTGTGAATACGCTAATAACAAATCTGAGATAAATCAAAACTGAAAATAAATAAACGCTTGCAAATCAGAGGTAATGAATTGATAAATTAAAAAAACAACAAAGACTACACCCAAGGCTTGAAACACAGGATGTGCATGGATGAATGCGTGACGGTATTGGGTTTTGATTCTCACTGGTAACCAATGTATAATCATTCCAATAAGAAACATAACAAATACTTCCCAGTGATTTTCCATGATTTTTATACTTGCATCCCAACTCCAGTTCGTCATCAATTGATTCCACATTCTGCCAGCTAATTCCATTCCATCGCCGGTATTTTTAATATCGCCGGCTCTGAAAAATAATCGAGTAAACGAAATGAAGGTAAATGTAAAGAACACCTTCCACCCAACAGCCAACCAGTGATTACTTTTTTCGTAAGGTGATATTTTTTTCCAGCCTTTGTATACAACCAAGGCTAATCCGTTTAATGCGCCCCAAATTACAAAATTCCAGCTGGCACCATGCCACAAACCGCCAATTACCATGGTAATCATCAAATTGATGTTAGTGATAATTCCATTCTTAAATGAAGGAACAACCATGGCTAATACAAGGGTAACAAGAGAAAATACAGTAAATACCAAAGCTACTTTCCACCAGTGATCCCCAGAGATAAGAACTACAAATAAAATAATTACCATACTCCACAACCAGGTTCCAACAGAGCTTTTACGATTTCCACCCAAGGGGATGTATAAATAATCTTTTAACCAGGTGCTAAGTGACATGTGCCAACGCTTCCAAAATTCGCCCACATTTCGAGCTTTGTAAGGCGAATTAAAATTAACCGGAAGGCGAAATCCCATCAATAAAGAAACCCCGATAGCAATATCGGTATATCCTGAAAAATCGGCATACACCTGCAAGGAATAGGTAAAAAGCGCCATCAATACTCCAAAGCCGGTGTAATTTTCCGGATAATCAAACACCCGGTCAATAAAATTTACTGCCATGTAATCGCCAATCACCATTTTTTTCAACAGTCCATTTAAAATCCAGAAAACAGCCAATCCAAATTCATAGCGGGTTACGTGATATTTTTCATAAATCTGCGGTACAAATTCATTAGCCCGAACGATAGGACCGGCGACCAATTGCGGAAAATATGCCACATAAAACGCAAAATCGCTGATACTTCGCACTGGCTTAATTTGCCGGCGATACACATCTACTGAATAGCTAATGGTTTGAAAGGTAAAAAACGAAACCCCCACCGGTAGCAGGATTTCGTCTATATCGAAATGGGTGCCTAAATACCCGTTGCTCCAATAAGCCAGCCAATTGATTACCTGGTAATCGGTATGAAAAATCTGATTGTAAGCATCGGTGAAGAAGTAAGCATATTTAAAATAAATTAAGGTGGACAGATTAAAAAAAACACTCAATCCCACCCATGCATTCCGCTTGAATTGTGTATAGGTTTTATCGAGTCGAAGCCCAATAAAATAATCTGTAATGGTGCTAAATATAAGCAGCAGAAAAAACAATCCGCTGGTTTTGTAATAAAAAAACAAACTTACTACCCCCAGAAAAGCATTTCGCATACCGATTTTTTGATAAACCGAAGAATAGATGATTACTACTACGGCAAAGAACGCCCAGAAATAAAACTTAGTAAATATTAAGGGCGATTGAGGATTAAAAACAAAAATATCTCCCAAATCAAAAAACATGTGATGCAATATCGCTATTGCAAAAACACTAACAATGCCGCTTATTGCGGTAATCAATACCTGCTGTATTCGGGATAATTGCGAATGCAGGTAAGTTTCGCGGTAATGTTGAATTAACAATACCAGCAACACAGAAGGAAATAATAATCCCACGGAAGAAAACAACGTACCTGCCGAAACTGCTATGGCAAACAAACCTTTCATCCAGGTTTTATGAGAAAATATTGCAAGAAGTATAATCCAAAAACCATAATATGCCAGCAACGGAATCAAAGAAAATTCATGGGTCGTTACTGGACCTAAGTATAACATTCGATGTAGTAATTCCAGATTCATAAATTATCGTTTATAGGAAGCGGGCTGATACATCCTTTTTAAATGATATTCATAATGCTTAAGCAATGCTTCAAACAACAAATCGCCCATAAGTTTGTAACCCGGTATAGTAAAATGCACCCGGTCTGATTTTCCCAACCCGTGCTTCATCCATATTTCCATGCTTTCCAACCCTCCCATCACGGTAAAAAAGTCCCACACGGCCAAGTTCATTTCTTTAGCCAATTTGAGCATAGATTCTCTGACTACCAGCCCATTTTTATTCACGTAATACTTACGCCGGTATTTTTTGTAACTATCATTATTGGTAATGAGTAAAATGGCTGTTCCGGGCGAAGCTGCACTGATGGAATCAATCAATTTTCGATAATTATTTTCAAACACCGCAGGGTTAAATTCTTTCCCGGCAGCATCATTAATACCAATTCCCATGATGACCAAATCGGGCTTTATTTCACGCATGTGAACCGGTAGCAATTGACAACGCAAATAGGAAGATGTAGAAGCCCCATTCACACCAATGGCATGATAGGTTATGCCCGGGTCTTCGTTTTCAAGCTGAATTCCAAACAAAGTATAGCCCCATTGCAATGAATCTGTTTTTTTAAATTGCAGCGTTAGCTGTTGATAATACCGATCAAAATAGATATCAGTAATGCCTTTGTCTAATTGTTTTTTTATCAAATAAGTGGCATTAGTATCAGGTAGTATAGGAATAACAGAAAACATGGATGAATCTGCCTTGTGAAAAATACGAAGGTGATTAAAATCGTAAGCCTGATAGTAATCTGTTTTCAATGAAATTGAAATGCTGGATGAGGTATCACGGGTAGTAACTGAGATGCCTGTTAAACCCAGTTGGCAAAATTTATCGCGTTGGGTATTTTTACATGATTCCCATTTACCGGTAGAATTTACTACATAGTTGTATGGATTGTTTGTACCTGCCACTTTGTAGGGAAATACTAATCCACGGCTCCCTTTGTTTGACGGATAAAAATTACTAAGCCTTTCACGTACCCTTCCTGAAATGATATCCGCCTGTACGTGCGACCCTCCCATGTGAACAATGTTGATCTTTCCTTTACCCTGAAAAATCAATTGATCCAGTTTTTTGTAAAAATTCTGCATATCACTGCTGTCGCCCGGAAAAATCAAACCATTTTTTTGATATTGAATAAATGGATAGGTAGATCCCATGTAAGGATAATCATTCACCTGCCCCCAAATACTGTATGATAAACTAACATATACCATCAACCATAACGCATTCAGGCATGTTTGAAACACCATCTCGAGGTATGAGATATAATTCACAGGCATACTATTCATTGCGCCGATGATTCATTTAAAGCTTTTATGCGTTTTTCCAAACGATATTCATTGTAGTCGTTGATGAGTGCTTCAAAAAATAATTCGGCAATTTTTTCAGCACCTTTGGTTGTAAAATGAATATAATCAGCACCGGCTAATCCCTGCTCTACCCATGAAGGCATAGAATTAACACCCCCCATTACCTCCAGCATATCCCAATATGCACCATGGGCATCAAAGGTGGCTTTTTTCAAAGCATCACGTACTTTTTCAATATGTGGATACGACTGCATTTTTCCATCTATGCGTTTAGACATATCAGCCAACCCAATAACAATTACCGAAAGGTCTTCTTTCATACTTTTAAGCCATGTTATTTGCTCATAAAACTTTTCTCCATAATCCATGGCGTTTTTTTCATC
Organism: uncultured Flavobacteriales bacterium; assembly: GCA_937925455.1. Classification (GTDB taxonomy): domain Bacteria; phylum Bacteroidota; class Bacteroidia; order CAIKAF01; family CAIKAF01; genus BA4. The sequence goes on from CALEWF010000046.1 coordinate 4,359, forward strand.
ATTGATAGAAGGCATCATGTTACCACCAAACTGAAGAATAAGCAGTTTTACATTAAGTAGTTCAAAACTTTTTTTCAGTAAGGCAGAATCTGCACGAGTAAAAATGGTTCCGGAACATCCACGCATAGGCATATTATCTACTGCCACACCCGATTTTCCATCCAACGCAATTCCATACACTTCCGTTGAACCACCACCATTAAATTGCAAAGTGATGGATTTTGGAAAAGTATCCAATTCCCATTCCAACAATTGCAATCCGCCGGGTTCTGCTCTTTTACTGCCATAGCCTTTGTTGTTAGTTGAAAGCGATACTCGGGCTGATGATTCCAAATTACCAATGAGCACCCGTACCTTGGTTATCAACCGTGCCCGCTCATACGCCTGATTGCTTACGTTAAACGTAATGGATGCACTTTCTTGATATTTACTAAAATTCAGCATAACTCCATAGCGGCGATGAGTAGCCCGCAAGGATGTATCTATTCCCCAGCAGGCATAGCGTTGCCAGTTTTCTGATGAAATTTGTCGGATAGCCGTTGAGGGGATAATCTGTACAGCCGGTTGTAAACCAGGTCCCGAACCACCAAAGCGTTGCTGCAACTGTTCGCGTACATATCCTGTGATGCGATCCATTTCAATCTGCGAATCGCCATAATGTAATATGCGAAGAAAGTCTCCTTGTTTATCTACGGTTTCCAATGCATCAAAAAAAGAATGCAATATAGATTTATCGTCATGAGGATAATGCAACCGGCTTGGATTGGTGCGGCTTATTTCGCGAAATGCCCGTAAACTGTCTTCTAACGAATTCAACTCTTTGAGCAGCAACGTATCTTTTTCACGATGAAGAATGGAATCAATGTTAGCATATTGTATCGTATCTTTTAAAAAAAATTCCTGCACCGATGGAAAACGTAATGAAAACTGATTGGTTAGTTTAATTCCACCCGGAAACAAATAAGTAAATACCAGCATAAGCCCTCCCAGCAATACAAAAACAACAAGCAAAAACCACAATACACGAAGGGGTGAAATTGTTTTCATGTTGAATTTTATTTTCTTTTAATTTTAAGAATCTGCCCCGGATGAATCAGATTATTTTTAATGTTATTGTTCTTAATGAGGGTTTCTTGCGAAATGCCAAACCGGGAAGCTATTCCATATACCGTTTCGCCTGATTTTACTTTGTAGGTAATCCACTCATCGGATGAAGATTGATTTGTTGCAGGTTTTGTTTCTTGTGTGGTTTTAGGTTTTTCTTCCACCACAGTTTTTTCAACCGGAACCGTTACTTTTTTCTTTTTAAGGATGATGAGTTTTTGCCCTACATAAATATGGTCTCCTTTAATGTTATTCCACGTTCGTAAGTCATTGACTGAAACCTGAAACTTTTGAGCAATTTTACCTAAGTTATCACCTTTTACTACCGTGTAAGTAGTTTTTTGTTCTGTATAAGTTTCTTTTATTTCTTTGGTGGTTTGTGAGGCAGTAACCTCCGTATTTTTTTCCGTAATAGTTTCCACCGTTTGCTCTTTTTCTTTTGGCACTTCAATAATAACAGGCTTTACAAGCTGTTCTTCTGCTTCATTATAATTTTCATAAAGCAATAATTTATCTTTAGGAATACAAATTTGATAATTCGGCTCAGCAGGAACAATTCCTAACCGATACACGGCATTCCACCGCAAAAATTGCTCAGCCGGCACATTGAGCCACGAAGCTAAATTGATAAGTTTTACCGGTTTACTCTTGGCTTTTACCCATATCAAATCAGGTTCTGATATAGATTTTTGTATCATATCATAATCCCGATAATAATTTACCAGATAAATCATAGCAATCAGGTTTTGATACAGATATTGGGTGTTAGGTTCAGTTTTTTCATATACTCCCCAAAATTCCGGGCTACCATTGTTACGCTTGATGGCAGCATTTACTTCAGCCGGACTTGAGAAAAATGCCAATGCCGTAAGCCCCCAATGATTATAGAGCTTTTGTAAAAACACCAAATGCTCAATGGCGGCTGCTGTTGAACGTTGAATATCCCGCCGTTCATCCATCCATTCATTCACTACTAATCCATAACGTATAGCTGAAATATATTGCAATTGCCAAACTCCACTGCCTCCTGTTTTCCCGGTATAAGTAGGGTCGAGGCCTGATAATGCCAAAGGAATGTATTTACAGTCAGAAGGCAATCCTTTGCTCCATAATTCTTTTTCTATAATGGGCAATATTTCGGCGGCACGTGCTAAAATTCGCTGCGACTCTTCGCGATTTTGATACATTTTTTCTTTAATAAGTGCCTCTACCCCATCACGTACATCAAGCGGAAAATTTTTTTCAACTTTTTTTAACCGGTGATAAATTACTGAATCAACTTCCTGAATGGGATCAAAAAATGCATACGCTTGCATGTTAATAAACAAGCCAAAAGCCACCAGCACCCAAAAGGATTGTTTGTTTGCGTTGCAATTCATTTTTCAAAGATTGAATAATCCGGGCTGGAATAAAAGATGGGGTTGGCAAACTTTTCAACGATTTAATTTTAAAAAACAAAGCGAATACAATCTTAATAATTTTTTTTGATAAGGGGGGCGGCCGCGTGTTCCTCTCTTATGCAGCTGGGGTGCAGGCAAGCATCACTACGGCTGCGGGGGCTTAGTGCCCCTCGCCTCCTCGCCTTAGTGCTGCTAACCTGCACCCGGCGCTGCATACCGCTTCACCCGCTGCCCCGTCTGCTGCGGATGGCAGTGGAAAGCCCGCAGGGGCGAAGCCCACAGTGCACGGGGTAGCGGGGCTGAGGGCACGAAGACACCGCTACCCCGATGCAATGTGTGGCTGAGCCCCGAGGACTTGCAACGTACAGCCGCACAAAGCAGCCTGATGATAAGAATATCAAATAAAAATTTTTACTTCATATAGGGCTGAATGACCTCAGCCCACTTTTTATAAACCGTAGATGCGATATGAATGCCATCTTTTAGAAATAAACTATGATCGAGCTTACCTTCGCTGGTAAATAACGTGTTTGTAATATCAATGTATTGCAGCCTACCTGATGTATCTTGTTCGATATATTTTTTTACGTGAGCATTTGCTATTTGAATCTTGGACCAATAATACCAGCTTTTGGGGCAAGGCTTCATGGAAATGTAATAGATGCGGGTTTGGGGTAGTTCTTTTTTAAGAATAGAATCAAGTGCTTTGAATGAAATTAGAACATCTTCCGGAAGAGAATAATCAAGCGTCATATCATTTTCACCGCAATACACAAATAATCGGGAAGGTTTATATTTCAGCACAATGCGTGGAAGGTAATAGAGTAATTCTACGAATGTAGCACCTCCAAAACCTCGTTGAAAAACAGGATATCCGGAAAAATCGGTAGTAAGTGTTTTCCATCCGCGAATGGAAGAACTACCGGTAAACAGGAAGCCGCCCTGTGGGGGAAATGAAGATGAATCGCTTTTTTCAAATTGTACAATTTGCTTTTCAAACCGGGTAATTACTTTGGCAACCGAATCACGCAAGGTGCTTACTTTTACTGCACTATCCGGATGCCATTGCATTCCCTGCGTATGCAGCTGAAAAGTAAAAAGTGCTAAAACTAAAGCTGTAAGAAAATAACGATACATGCTTTATTTAACGCAAATGCGAATTATTTGATACGAAGTGAAAAGTTTTTTCTTCCTTCCAAATAACCTTCTAATGTATCTCCAATTTGTACAGGTCCTACGCCTGATGGCGTTCCGGTAAAAATCAAATCTCCGATTTTTAAAGTAAAAAAAGTAGAGATGTAACTAATTAATTGATGTACAGAAAACAACATTTGGGAAGTATTACCGGTTTGCACCGTTTCGCCATTTCGGGTTAAATAAAAATTGAGATTTTGAATATCCCCCAGCGTATCTATCGAAATCCATTCTCCTACACAAGCCGAACCATCAAATGCCTTGGCTTTTTCCCAGGGAAGCCCTTTTTCTTTTAACTGCTGTTGAACATCGCGGGCAGTAAAATCAATGCCTAAAGCTACTTCATTGTAATAGCGATACGCAAATTGTGGCTCAATGTGTTTGCCCAAACGATTAATGCGAACTACCAATTCAATTTCATGATGAATATCTTTAGAAAAATCGGGATAAAAAAACGGTTGGCGGGGAAGAATCAAGGATGTTTCGGGTTTGATGAAAATTACTGGTTCAGCCGGGACTTCATTGTTTAACTCCCTTGCATGTTCTGTATAATTTCTACCCACACAAATAATTTTCATGCGACTTCAAATTATTCTTCAGAATACGAATCAGGCTCCGGTTTAGGCTTAGCCGTAAGGATTTTCCAAAAGAAATATCCACTGATAATAGTTACCAGCACCTGCACTGAAATCATGGTTATCAAAGCTGCTGTTGTCATAAGTAAATTCGTTTTATTTTTTTCCTTTTTTGATTGGCTTTATACACTAGTACGCATATAAAAATGAATAAAGCCAATAGCATAATTCGAGATAAATCCAAATAAAAAATAGGATTTACGAAACGCCCTTTGAATATCGGTGTTGCAATTTCTACTTTATCACCGGTTGCTACTGCCAATTTTTTGGTAATGGGTTGAGAATACGTTTTGATTACTTGTCCGTTTTCATCGCTAATAACAACATAATGATTTTTTTCATCAGAGTATGCATCGGTTACAATACCACTCACTTCTGATTCAAAACGATCAGCAAACCAACTACGATTAGCCACGATGTTGGAATGAGTTAATTTTCCAATCAAACTACCATGATCTAATTCATATTTTTCGGTAAATGCCTTTTGCCAATCTCCGTTTTTAGGAGTAATGAGTGTACCAAGAAGAATAACAATTAAAAATATCGGAGTAACAAATACCATGATGTATTTAAAAAATACAGGCACTTTCATATCAGCCCCCTGGATCAATTCTTTCCATCCGCGTTCTATGCCAAAAATCCAGGAAAACAAAATAGTTTCAAAGGTGGCAAAGATCACCAGTGAAGCAGTACCTGCCCAGTAATCGTATTCATCAAAGAAACCTTCCTGAAAGAAAAATACAGTGGGCAATCCCATAATAAGCACCAACAAACCAAAGGTGAAAGCAGCTTTGGGGCGGCTCCATTTAAATTCATCCTGCATAAATCCCATCCAGGGAGTACCCATAGCCAAGGATGAGGTAATACCGGCAAAAAAAAGTAATCCGAACCACATCACGCCGGCAAAACTACCCAGAAATGCCCCCCACTGATTAAACAAGTAAGGCATGGTTTGAAATGCCATGGAAAAACCAGCATTTTCTTTTACCCAATCTAAACCAAGATATCCAACGGCAATTGGTATAACGATGGATGCACCAAGAACAATTTCTACAAAACCATTCATCCAACCGGCACTCATAGCATTGAGGGCAATGTCATCTTTGGAACGAACGTAAGAAGCATAACATTGAATAGTACCCATGCCCAGTGAAAGGGTGAAGAATATTTGACCTGCAGCCGCAAACCAAACTTTCAGGTCTAATAATTTATCAAATTGAGGTTCCCAAAGAAAATTCATTCCAACATGCGAATCGCAATCAGCGCAAAGTCCAGTGTTGCCCAATGTAATACCTCTTACTGCCAAAAGTATTCCAAATAAGATGAGAAGAGGCATGCCAATTTTTGCCACTTTTTCTACTCCCCCACTTAACCCACGGGAAAGAATGTAAGTATTTAATCCAAGGCAAATCAAATAAAATAGTACAGATTCAAAGGGGATTCCGGTAGTTGATTGGCCTACATCTACATATTTTACAAAAAATACAGCCACTTCATCCTGGCTCATACCGGTAAACGTTTGTATAATGGAGTGAAACACATAACTCATGGTCCAAGACTCGATGTAACAGTAATAAGCTGCAACACCGATATTTGTAAAAATTCCAAACACCCCCACATACTTCCAAAAAGAACGCCTATCCATGGAATCCATAATGAATGGCGTGGAATGATTATTGGAACGTCCGCCAAAACGGCCAATGGACCACTCAATCCATAACAAAGGAATTCCCATTAACAAAAAACTCACCAAGTAAGGAATGATAAATGCTCCACCTCCATTTTGAACGGCTTGTACAGGAAAACGCAAAAAATTACCCAAACCGACGGCATTTCCGGCCATAGCAAGTACTAATCCGATTCGCGTTCCCCATTGTTCACGATTTGCCATAGTACATTTAGTATTTTTATTGGCTAAAAATAACAGAATATTAAAAAAATATGAAAATTATTTTACCTCACCCTTACATTAAGCTTGTAGCTGCTGTTTAATGATAGCCAAAGCTTCATCAAATAAATGAGGCTTATACCCCAATTCTCGTTTAGCTTTTTCAATGATTAATCCTGTTCTTGGCGGACGCTTTGCCGGTTGATTGATAGTGGATGAATCGGCTGGATGAATGAGGGAGGTATCCAGATGAAAATATTCAGCTACACGGAGGGCTAAATCATAAATGCTCATCAGCTCAGAACCAGCTATATTGTAAATACCGATAGCTCCATTCAAGGCAGCCAATATACAGCCTTGAGCCAGGTCTTCTGCCCATGTAGGAGTTCGAAATTGATCGTTTACTACGAATATTTGTTTTTGTTGTTCTAAACTATTCTTTACCCACAACACCACATTACTCCGGCTTCCACGTTCAATAACACCAAAAACTAAAATGGTTCGTATAATTGTCCATGGAGTTTTTAAATTCATTACGATTTGTTCAGCTTTCCACTTACATTTTCCATAATAACTTAAGGGATTGGGCGTTGCCTCTTCGTTGTAAGGTCCATGTTGTCCATCAAAAATAAAATCGGTGCTGAGATGTATCAGATGGATGTTTAATTGACTGCAGATATCTGCTAAATTTTTAATTGCTTCTACATTGTTTTTAAAACATGCCGAATGATCCAATTCACAAGCATCGACATTGGTCATAGCAGCCGTATGAATTATCACATCAGGGCGTGTTGTTTCTAATAGCGATGTAACTTGTTGAGGTAAAGTTACATCCAATTGAATATATTCATATCCAGATTTTATCGAATTTCGATTATCGCCACGAGCGGTAGCAATTAAATGAACCGTAGGATTAGAAACCAAGGCTTCCACTAACTTTTGACCCAGTAATCCGTTAGCGCCGGTAATCAATATTTTTTTCTTCATACAGGTGTAATTGAATATCCTAATGCTTTCAGGGCTTCTTGCAACTTAGGTACATCCAAGTCTTCTGCCTGTATGGTAAGCTTTCTGGAAGGATCTTGTAACTCAACTTTCCACGATTGTATGCCCGGGAAATTATTCAATACCGGGGTAACT
>CALEWF010000047.1 GCA_937925455.1 uncultured Flavobacteriales bacterium
AATTCATTTTCAAATCATCCGCCCCTGCGGGGGCGACTGCTGCGGATGGTAGTGGAAAGCCCGCAGGGGCGAAGCCCACAGTGCACGGGGTAGCGGGGCTGAGGGCACGAAGACACCGCTACCCCGATGCAATGTGTGGCTGAGCCCCGAGGACTTGGAACGAACAGCCGCTATAAGCAGCCTGTTTATATTTATCAATACTCAAATGATAACTGGGGGATTAATCTACTTTATAAAACTTTTGAATGTATGTTTTTCCATTAGTAGCAGTTAGATTGACTAAATAAATTCCGGCGGGCATGTCTGTGATATTAATGGTAGTTTTACGAGAATTTTCTGCTACCATTACTTCTTTATGAACTTTACCACTCATATCAATAATTACGATTGATTTGCCCAAAATTTCGCCAACAGTTACTACGCCAAGTTCATCTTTAGCCGGGTTAGGATATACTAACATATCTTTTATGAAAGATGATGAGCCTGAATTGGGTGCAGCTACTGGGGGTTGTTCGGTATGATGATGATTTAAAACAACCATTTCAGACATGGTGGTAGGCAGTGTATTAAACTGCACGGTATGATGTTCATTGGCATCATCATAAGTTACATTACTTACAAAGGCAGTTGCTGTGTTTTGCTGATCGCCGGGATTAATAAATACACCAGTGATATTATCTATTCCAACAATTTCAATCACATCAATAATATCGTCATTATCATTATCTCCTTTGGATTTAGGGATAATATCAATATTTACATGAATAATGTTACCTATAATAGATAGGTCTTTAACATTTACAATGCCAGGGGTAGCAGAAATAACTTGCAGGTTATTAATATCTAAATCGGCAATAGAAGCTACTTGAATAGCAATGCTATGAATATCTTTTTGTTCTTCTTTTTTAATAGTAATTGTAGAAGAACCGTCACCACCTAAGGCAAGGGTTAATTGAGAAAATAACAGAAACAAAGCTGTTGCCATTACGCTGTGGTAAAAATTTTTTTCCATAACCGGTAATTTTTAGGTTAATTTATACATATTGTTTTAACAAGCCCGTAACATTATAACGAACTTGTCGGAAAAAAAGATACAATAGCAAACCTTATTAAAGAGTAAAAAAATAATATATGTTATTGAAAATGAGGAATATAAATTTTTATAATTTCTCAAAAATTCAGCAACCATCAAATAAGGAATTTATCCGAATAATCCGTTAAATTTAACCATATCAATCTAATAACGTGACAAAGTATGTACAAAAGCAAACCTATAGTAATACTACGGGCATTTACACCGCAAGAAATCAAAGAGTTTGAAAAATTTATTCAATCCCCCTTTTTTAATAAAAACGAAACCCTTATTCAGCTTTTTCAATTACTTAAAAAAGAATATCCTGATTTTTCGGGTCCAGGGGTAGAACGAGAACGTTTGTATTTTAAATTATTCAAAAGCCGAGATTATGATGAAAGTAAACTTCGATATGCATTTTCAGACCTAAGTAAACTCCTTGAAAAATATATCATGTGGAAAGAACTGGAAAAAAATAAGGTTCAACAAAACCACTTGCTGTTAGAATTTTACAGAAATCATGATATAGAAAAATATTTCAGCCAGGTTTTTGATGAAACAGAAAAGTACTTAACTGCACAAAAAATCAAAGATTCTGAATATTATTTTAACCGATACTTGATTGAAGAATCGCTTTACAATTATGCATCGGTAAAACGGGATAAAAGCCTGGATGAGACACTACAAGATGTAGCTGATAATTTAGATTATTACTACCTCTCTAAAAAGCTGAAATACCTATGCGAAATGTTCACAAGGCAAAACTTCTTAAATTCATCCTATAATACTCCGTTATTAAATGAAGTAATTGAATTTGTTAAAAAACAAAATATTGAAAGCTATCCTGCCATTGGTGTATATTATACTGTGCTTCGTACCCTGATTGAAGAAGAAAAAGAAGAAAACTACCAAAAGCTTCTTGAAATGCTTGAAAAATATGGAGAATGCTTTAATAAAGACGAATTACGGGATTTGTATTTTTTAGCACAAAATTATTGTACTAAACGCATCAATAAAGGGGATGAACGCTACCTCAGAGAATATTTTAAACTTTCAGAAATGTTACTTGAAAAAGAATTGATCTATGAAAACGGTTATATCATTCCTTCTACCTTTAAAAACATAGTTACTGTGGGCTTACGGTTGGAAGAATTTGATTGGGTAGAAAACTTTTTATATACATTCAAAGAAAAATTAGCCCCCAAATACCGGGAGAATGCTTTTATTTACAATCTGGCTTGGCTGCATTTCTTTAAAAGAGAATATAAAAAAACCTTACGCTTACTGAACAATGTAGAATACATGGATGTGTACTACTTTTTGGATTCAAAGATTCTGTTATTAAAAACGTATTATGAACTTGATGATGTGGATGCGTTTTATTCGCTTATTGATTCATTTTATGTTTATCTGCGAAGGAATGAATTGATATCAGACTACCAGAAAACCATTTGCCTAAACTTTGTAAAATTTGCCAGGAAGCTGATGCGAATTAAATTAGGCGACAAAAAAGCTGCCGAAAGGCTACTATTAGATATAAAAGAAAATCAGCAGGTTGCAAGTATTTCTTGGTTAATTAAAAAAGCGGAAGAGTTAATTTAATCAATACCTTTTTTTATTTAATAAAAATTTCTTAAATTACACAACAAATTTTAAAAAGTATGAAAAAGTATTTACCTATTGTTATCCCCTTTGTTTTGTTTTTATTAGGCACGGGCGCCAATGTATCTGCTCAGTGTCCGGGATGTGTAGTAAACTCAGCTACCTGTAATCCACCGGGTGGTGGAATTTGCCCTGATTCAGTACCGGCTGCAACGGTAGGATTAGCCTATGATGAAGATGTTACATTTTATTTGCCTCCAGATGTAAATACACCTTTTGGGATGCGTCCTTTGCTACAAATTAAAATTGACGCCATTACTGGGTTGCCTTTTGGCATTAACTGGCAATCAAACAGTGCTAACAATACGTATGTATTAAATGGACAAGGCGGTCATGGATGTGTTAAATTATGTGGAACACCAGTAGGTACACCGGGGGTGTATAATATTACTATTACCGTAACGGCACTGGTAGCAGTAGGAGGTATATTAGGTAATCAAACAGGACAACAAACATTTAATTTACAAATGATGTTATTACCCAATACTGCTGGAAACTCAGCTTATAACTTTACGCCTGGTTCATCTTGTGATTTTGGCACATTCAACTTCACCCCAAATATATCTGCTACATTGCCGATGATGGTAACTTATCAATGGGATTTTGGAAATTCTCAAACATATTCTGGAGCTAATCCTCCACCTATGATATATTCTGTACCAGGAAACTATCCAGTAACTGCAACCGTAAGTTATTATGAACTACGTTTAACCGATTTATCTGTTTCCTTAACTCCAGGTGTAGATTGCTGGTTTGCCGGAGATATTGAAGAATTGAGTTGCAGCAATGGAAATGTTGACTTTTTCTTTACCTATAACTCAGGTACATTTAATTATACCTCTTCAACCGTTAGCAATAGTCCAAGCGCTTCATGGTCTAATCTTAATTTACCTATAAATAATAACGTATTTTCCTTTACAATTTGGGATGATGATAATGGGCCTCCTTTTGGTTCTCCTGATGATAATGGTGGGACATATACAGGGTCGCTTACTGCACCAGGTACTTTTAATTTTAATACAACAGCTGTATCTTCAGGTGGTGGAGGAACATCAGGAACATACACCATTACCCCTGTTTTTGTAAATTCGTTTACTATTACTGATACTATTAAAGTATATGCATCACCTGCACAACCTAATGTATCAGTTTCTGCCAACTCCATGTGTAAAGGAGACTCTGTATTATTAAGTACAAATAGTATTGGCTATGTGTATGAATGGTATGTAAATGGTATGCTTATACCCAATAGTAATTTTCAGCAATTATACACCAAAGACACAGGTAATTATTTTGTTAAAGTAATTGACCCGGCATCCGGATGTTTTAATACCAGTCAAACAATTCCTGTTAGCTTTTATCCTTCTGTGCCATCGAATTTCGCTATTATATTAAATAGCAGTAACGGAAATCTGCAGTCTAATTTATCCGGTTCTTATAGTTATCAATGGCAAATACTAACAGGGTCTAATTGGGTGGATATTCCTGCACCTGCTGGAGTTCAAAGTTTTTATACACCCACCGGGAATGGTACCTTCAGATTGATAGCTACTACACCTAATGGTTGTAAGGATACTACCAATGCGTTTGTATTTAACACCTTTAGTGTTTATGATCCGGAAGTTTCCACTTCATTTAGCTACTTCCCTAATCCTACTCAAAATTTACTGAATATAAATCTTCAATTAGAAGATAACAGTAATGTAAAAGTTATCATCAGAGATTTATTAGGCAAAGAATTAATTGTAGAAGATTGGGGTGTGCAATATGGAATCATCAATCAACAAATTGATTTAAGCGTATTACCTTCTGGTACATATATTTTAGATGTTGAATTATCTAATGGTACCATTCGTAAGAAGCTTATCAAACATTAATGTTGCTTCAAATCAATAAAATTAAAAGCCTTTCGAAATTTTCGAAAGGCTTTTTTAATTTATTCGTAATTTTGAGTAAAGAATAATAAAATGAAAAAAGTACTACTTATTTTATTTATCCCCTTTCTGAATTTCTATGCCCAAGATATTCATCGATGCGGTACAGACTATGTGGTACAAAAAGCTCTTCAAAACAACCCCGATGCCCGAAAAAACATAGAAGAATTAGAGGCATTTACTCAACAGTGGATTGCTGAACATGCCAACGAAAAAAGTGATAAGGCGTTATTGATAACCATTCCTGTAGTGGTACATATAGTGTATAATACCGCAGCTGAAAACTTATCAGATGCTAGAATCCAATCGCAAATTGATGTTTTAAATCAAGATTTTCGGCGTTTAAATGCAGATGCTTCTAATACACCTTCTGCTTTTCAATCGGTTGCCGCCGATGTTGAAATAGAATTTTGTTTAGCCAACGTTGACCCCAATGGTCAGCCTACTACTGGCATCACACGTACTTCAACATCTGTAACCAGTTTTGACATAAATACCGATAATATCAAATTTACAAGTCAAGGAGGAAAAGATGCCTGGCCATCAAATAAATACCTAAATATATGGGTAGGCGATATAAGTGGAGGAATATTAGGATATGCTACACCTCCGGGCACCTTCCCTGCCAATCAGGATGGTGTAGTAATAAATTATAAATACTTTGGCACCTCAGCCTATGGTGCACAATCACCTTATAATAAAGGAAGAACCGCTACCCATGAAGTAGGGCACTGGTTGAATCTAAAACACATTTGGGGAGATGATGGAACATCATGCAGTGGAACAGATAATGTAAGTGACACACCCAATCAGGCAGGAGAAAATTATGGATGTCCAACCTATCCGAAGACAGATGCTTGTAGTCCATCTGCTCCCGGCGTTATGTTTATGAATTATATGGATTATGTAGATGATGCCTGCATGAATTTATTTACCGCTGGACAAAAAGCACGTATGCATGCCGCTATAAATGGATATAGATCCAGCCTCTTCAACTCTAATGGATGTTCAGGAAACGGTGGTGGTGGCGGTGGAGGTGGTGGCTCTGGCACCTGCGATACATTAAGCAACTGGACTGCCGGAGATACAGAAGTTTTATATCCGGTACAAAGCCCGGGTAGCGGATATGTGGGTGGACATAATAGCTACAACGATAAAGCAAAAGCTGAACGTTTCTCGAATGTGGGAACCAATAAACAGGTAACAAAAATCTTCTATAAGTTTGGTCATGCTTCTGGCTATAATTCTTCATCAACGGTTGCTGCGGCTTTGTGGAATGAAATTGGAGGTGCACCCGGCACAGAATTAACTAGTGTAAACATGCCCGTTCAAACCATTGCCAGCCACGTTTCCAGTAATCAATTTACTTTATTAACCCTGCCCAGCCCTGTTAGTGTTGGAAATAATTTCTATGCCGGAATTAAATTAACTTATTCTGGCAGCTTAACAGTTGCTTTATACACATCAACAGATGGAGATCAAACTCCACCTACCGCCTGGGAACAATTTTCAAATAATACATGGAAACGTTTTGATGACAGCCAATCATGGGGGTTAGATGTTTCATTGGCTGTGTTTCCGGTAGTATGTGATGCTTCCTTAGGTACAGAAAATATTGCGGGCATGAATGAAGTAACATTATATCCTAATCCTACCGATGGAATCATTAACCTCATATTGCCTCAAAGTGCTACTTACGATTTGTTAATATATGATGTGATGGGCCGGTTAATAATTAGTAAAACCATAGTGAATGAAGGGGAATTTGCTCATTCATTAGATTTATCCGGACAGAAAAACGGTATTTACTTTATTGAAATCAGACAAGGAAATACAACCACCTCTAAAAAGATAATTGTAAGCCAGTAATTTGTGAAAGAAAATTATTTACTACAACAATTATTAGAAGCTACCAAAACCTGCAACGTAAGTGTTGCAGGTTTTTCTTTACCGGATGAAAATAAATTTACATTTTGGATTCAGGATACTGATATAGAGCTACCATCATTACATGATGGTGAATTTATCATCTATCCATTTTTTGTGGGCGGTAATTTTCCAATTATCAGCATCAAACCACAATGGATTATTGCTGATAATGATGAAGTGCCCGAACACATTAAGAAAAAATTACTAAACCTTAGCACAAAACAACCTGAATATTGGACCAGCTTAATTGATAATATCCCTGAAGCAACAGAAAAAACTGATTTTTTATTACAGGTGAACGAAATCAAACATCAAATATCGCTGGGCAATATAGAAAAAGCCATGCTATCTGCAGTTCGTATTTTGCCACGGTCTGAAAAAAAAATAGCAAATATTTTATATGATCTTCGAAAGAATTACCCCAAGGCTTTTATATCATACACCTCTACACCCATACACGGAACCTGGATTGGTGCCACGCCTGAAATTTTTCTTTATCAACATGATAAAAAAATTGAAACTGTTTCGTTAGCTGGTACTAAAACACTTGAACTACAAAACAATTGGAGCGAAAAAGAAAAACATGAGCAAGCTTTGGTTACTCAATACATCCAAGAAGTTTTTCAGAAATATCCGATTGACAAAATTGAGATACAAGGGCCAGAATACTATTCCGTAGGGCCATTAATACATTTACGAACGTTGTTTCGAATCAACCTGCAAGAACGGCCGGAAAGAACCATGATGACAAACCTTGTACGCGAACTGCATCCAACCCCTGCGGTAGGTGGATATCCCAAAACAGAAAGCTTAAAACTTATTGAGCAACTTGAAAAACACAAACGAAGTTATTACGCCGGTTTCTTAGGTCCTATCAATTTAAACACTACCTCATTATTTGTAAATCTTCGTTGCGCATCTCTCAATAAAAATGTCGTGATTTTCTATTCAGGTGCTGGTATCACGGCAGGGTCAGACCCATTGTCAGAATGGGAAGAAACTGGCCACAAAGCAGCCTCGATATCCAAATATTTTTGAATATATAAAGGGAGAACATCGGAATTTGTTCCCCCTAATGATATATTTAAAAATATATTAATTTTTAGCTTTTACTACTAACAAATCAGATACCTGAATTTCGGTAATATATCGTTTAATGCCTTGTGCATCTTCGTAATGACGATGCATTAGCTTACCTTCAACAACTACTTCTGCCCCTTTGCTAATATGCTTTTCTGCTTTAGTAGCGGCGTTCCCCCAGGCTACTATGTTGTGCCATTGCGTTTGGGTTTCCCATTCGCCTTTACTGTTTTTGTAATTGTCGGATGTTGCTAAAGAAAATTTAGCCAACTTGCGGTTTCCGTTCAGCACTTTTACTTCTGGGTTCATTCCTACATGTCCAATGAGCCTTACGCTGTTCTTCAGATTGTTCATACGTGTTACGATTTAAAAGTTAAACATGAATTTTACGATATCGCAACCGAGTTGTCATCGAATTGCACCGCAAAGTTGAGGTGGGCTACATCATACAGTCGGTTTTTTACCGATTGTATTCGGTCTTTGGCGTTTGTTGTCGTTTGATATCGGTTAACTAATTGTTTTTTCGCTCAATGCGGTAAGAATCGGATTCTCCGTAATCGTAATTCCATTTGTAATAAATACCGCCATAGAACACAGGAGTAGTGGCAATATTATTCCCCAAAAAATAGCCTGATATGCCAGCCTGAATGCCGAATCCAATGGGATGTTGATAATCAATTCTTGCATTAAGCACCAGCCACTCCTGATTATTTACGTAAAGTGAGGTTTGAAGATTACTATTCTTTTCAAACGTTCCATTAAAAAACGAACGTCGTGAATGAATAGCTCCCCTGACCCATAAAGTATTGAAAAGGCGAATCCCTCCTTCTAATTGAATTCTCCAATCACCACTGTAATTATCTGTTCTATAACATGCACCCACATCAGCAAATACATAATATTTCTCTTTCCACGAACGCCCTGCATGCAACATGGGAATGATACCCCAGGCATCATAAGCTGTTCTTAATCCCGTTCCATCATCATAGGTACCGGTTTTTAATTCAGTCCTCATAGAGGCAGCAAATACCCATTTTTTTTGATAAAACTTATATTTGACACCAGCCTCAACATTCCCAAGGCCGCTAATAGAACCAGGTTTCAAGGTATCGGTAAAATCAGCACCAGTATTTAATTCTTTGCTTGTAGAAACAATATTTACAGGTAACATCACAAACAAGGTAAGCTTATCAAGAGCCCCATATTCTGCCAAAAAGCGAAACGATAGATGAGTAACTGGGCGAAGTAAATTTTGAGGCTGGGAAGTATCTTGCTGTTGAATTTGACTATAAGACTGATAATAAAAATGCCCACTCAATAAACCTCCACCTGAACGAGGAGTGAAAGGACCATCATATTGGGCATAGACTTTTGTTACAAAAAATAAAAAATAAAAAAACAAATTGAAACTACGCATGATTATTGATTTGTACAATCAAACGTACAAAAAAAGAATATGTAACTGAACAACAATTTACAGGCTAAATTGTGATTAAACCCAAATTATGCATTAGAAA
>CALEWF010000048.1 GCA_937925455.1 uncultured Flavobacteriales bacterium
TATTAAAATTACATTTTTACAATCTTATGAGCAGAAGTAGTTTCTCCATTGATTGTTAAAGTGTAATAATATACACCGGAAGGAAGAGAGGTTCCATCTACTTCAATGCGGTTTAATCCGCTGCTCATGATACCTACATTACGCTGCATTACCATTTTACCAGATAAGTCAAACATTTGTAATATTACTTCAGAAGTATTTTTTAGTTCAAAAGCAATATTGGTGGTTACACGGAATGGATTAGGATACGCAGATAATAATGTTATGTATGAATTTTCCTCTAAGCTTGCTGTAGGGTTATTTCCTTCTGTTACACGAATATCATCCAACAATAAAATAAGCATATCATTGGCATCATGATGAAAGGCAAAATATACTTGCTGACCAGAATAAGTAGCTGGTAAAGTTACTGTTTTGTTTGTCCATACGGTATCACCAGTAGTAGTTGGTGCATTATCAGCCACAGTAAAAATAGCAGGATCAGAAAAATCTAAATATGAATCACCAACATTATTTACTAAAACTTTATATCCATCTCGAAAATCAGCATCTTGCATACGATGCATCCATGAAATATCTGCACCACCAGCAGGAATTGTTAAAGGACCAAAAATTAACCAATTTGAGGCCTGTGCAGGTGAAGTAAACCATGAAGTAGCCCCCCAGAAAAAACCAGTATCTACATCACCCTGTGAAGGGAAAATATCACTTGGTTGCAAAGAATAAAATAGACCAAAACTTGTAGCTGTAAAACCATTAGAGGTTAATACACTATTTAGTGTTAAACCATCTACATCTTCAGTTGTAATTGTAAAACCGGAAGCATCGGTTGGATTTACATAGTAAATTGGTGCTGGTAACCAAAACAAAGTATCACCCGCGGCTTTGTTGGAAGAATTGTTAGATTCAATAATTGTTCCATTGTAGGAATTGAACTGATTTGCTACTTCATTCTTATTCTGAGCAATAACTGAAGTAGTAATTACTAATGCTGCAAAACTTACGTAGATTTTTTTCATTGCTATAATTGTTTAAGTTAACGTTGCAAATGTATTATTTTTATAATTAAAAAGGAAGTAACCAAAACTTTTTTAACACCGCTGAATCAAATATATTGATTCTGGACCTTTATTCAATAATAAATCCAACACGCTAACATTTGATTGAAAGGGCAGTTTGTATGAGAAAACCTGTTTGTACCTTAATGAAACTATCTTCGGTGTTAAAAAATCTGCTTTTAAAGGAGTATCATCATGCAATGCTGGAAGAATAGACTGTATAATGGGCATTGGTATTCCAAGGGTGTTAAATAACCATGATGTTAACTGAAAATTAAATTCATACAACAATAGATTTTGCTGAAACCAGATTTCTTGTAATTCTTCGATATAATGTTCAAAATAGGGTGCATTTTGATAGGCAGAAACAATACTATGCCAATAGCGTTGCTGCCAGCGTTCAGAATATACGATGGCAGCGTCTTTCATAAAAAGATGAGATGAGCTGCCGTGCTGTATAGGAATAATTAAAGGCAAAGCACCTTGTGAAGATAAAATATAGGTACGATTTCTGCAGGTTTGTTTTTGATATTTTTCGCCGATGTAAATTACAGGATTAACCGATTGAAGCCAACTGGTTACATAATGCAAAGTAGGTAAAAAAGCTGACGGAAATAAAGTTACCATCAATGCACCAAACGAAGAATCCGGTTCCAGCGAATGTTGGACGGGAAGGGCTTATCTCCTTTATCATCGGTACTAAACCATATAATTAATGCTTTACCTACCACATGATCTTCTGGTACAAAGCCCCAAAACCTCGAATCGGCAGAATTATGACGATTGTCGCCCATCATAAAATAATAATTCATTTTAAAAGTATAAGATGTGGCCTGTTGCTTATTGATAAAGATTTGTCCATCTTTTACTTCCAGCTCGTTTCTTTCATAAGCTTCAATGATTCGCTTATACAATGGTAAATTTTCTAAGGTCAGTTGTACGGATTCTCCTTTTTTTGGCACGTGCAACGGTCCAAAATTATCCCGCGTCCAAGAATAACGAGGATCATTGGGAAATACGGCAATACTATATTCATCCGTTTTCTTTATTGCCGGTTTAATAGAATCTACGGCCGGATTATTTTTTAAAATTTCGTATTGTTCATCCGTAAGTACCCAATTCACATCAAAATTGGGATCTTCCGGAAAACGTGGATTGTTAGGGCGAATGCCCATATCTTCATTGGTTACTCCCAATTGATTCAAATATTTTCTGCTTAAATCAGAACGCAATTTTATATCATACGACATCTCAATTTTTGGCGGTCTCTCACCTATACTTCCATTGATGTATAAAATTCCATCTTTGATTTGTAATTCATCGCCAGGCAAGGCCACACAACGTTTAATGTAATTAGAACGTTTGTCCACAGGATGATAAACAATTTCTCCGCGAAACTTTGAGTGAATATACTTTCTTCCCTCTGAGAGGTAATAATTCCAAGGCCGCTCAGGTGCATTGCTTATGATGTCTGATTGCCTGAACTGATAAGCTGCCAGGATTACCTGTTCATGATAATTGTGCGCTGCAAATTCTTTTGTATTTATGGTGGTATCATTGGCCGGAAAATTGAACACCACAATATCGTTTCGCCTAATTTTTTGTAATGCAGGTAATCGCAAATAGGGAATTTTCCACCATTCCAAATATGATTTTTTCATGGGTAAATTACCCACTGGAATATCCGCAAAACTATTGTGTGTAAAAGGAAACGTAAGTGGTGTATTAGGTAGTCTTAAACCATAATTAATCCTACTTACAAACATAAAATCTCCGATGAGTAAATCTTCTTCCATGGAAGAAGTGGGTATTTTAAATGCTTCAATAAAATAGCCTTTAATGAAAGTAGCTGCAATTACAGCAAATACCAGCGCTTCGCCCCATTCGCGAATAATATTTTTCTTGGGTTTGGGCCATTCAGAAGGATGAATGTATTTGGAATTTTTATCAAATCCAAGTTTAGGGAAATAGTAGAAAAATAGAAAAATAGCCTGTAAATGTTCAATCCACCCCTGCTTCCCAAATGCTTTGGCAAGTTGTACCAGCATAACGGCAAACATCATTAAATTAACGCCTGGAAAAAAGAATAGAATCGTCCAATACCAGGGTTTAGCTGTAATTTTTGTCCATACATAAATATCATATACTGGCACTACCGACTCCCACCCTTTTCTTCCAGATTTTTCAAAGAGCTTCCACAATCCTACATGAAAAGGAATAAGTAATATGGCAAAAATGAGTACAAACATATTTTTCTATTTAAAGCAAAACTAATGATTATCAAATGCAAACCATGGTTACCCATTAAAAAAAGGAATGTAGTTAATTTATGTTATTGATTTATTGACTGAATTTTTCCATCAAGGCAGCGCTAATTCCCATACTGCTAAACCCACCATCATGATAAATATTTTGCATGGTAATCATACGGGTAAGATCCGAAAACATAGCTACACAAAAGTTCGCACAATCTTCGGCCGAAGCATTTCCTAAAGGTGACATTTTATCGGCATATTCAAAAAATGCATCAAAACCACCCACACCTGTTCCTGCCGTAGTTTTTGTAGGTGATTGAGAAATCGTATTTATACGTACTTTTTTGGCTACACCATAATGATAACCGTAGCTTCGTGCAATAGATTCAAGTACAGCCTTAGCCTCAGCCATATCATTGTAATCAGGAAATGTACGTTGAGCCGCAATGTATGATAAGCCCAAAACACTTCCCCACTCATTGATTGCATCCATTTTCTGAGCTGTTTGAAGCATCTTATGAAATGAAATGGCAGATATATCTAAGGATTTTAAATACCAGTCGTAATTCAGGTCAGTGTAATGTTTCCCCTTCCGCACATTGGGCGACATACCGATGCTATGTAAAATAAAGTCAATTTTTCTTCCAAACTTATCCATGGTAGTTTGGTATAATCTTTCCCAGTCTTCTACTACAGTAGCATCGGCAGCAATTACTTCTGTGCCACATTTTTCGGCTAAATGATTAATTTTTCCCATGCGTAATGCTACCGGCGCATTAGATAAAATAAATTTAGCCCCATGCTCATGGCATTTTTCTGCTACTTTCCAGGCGATGGAATTTTCATCCAAAGCTCCGGTAATGATTCCTATTTTACCTTCCAATAATTTTGACATAGTATGAATATATTTAAAGCGAATAAATGAATTTTTTGGCGGAGTGCAAAATCAATGTGTCATTAACTGTCGGGCATTAGCAAGCGCCGCTTCGGTAATTTCTTCTCCACTCAGTAAACGGGCTACCTCATGCAGTCGTTCTTCTGAATCCAGCAATGAAATTCCGGAAACGGTTTTACCCTCTTCCTCTTTTTTCCACACCCTGAAATGCCGGTCTGATTTACCTGCTATCTGAGGTAAATGCGTAATAACAATCAATTGGCGATGTTTACTCATTGCTTTCATCATTTGCCCAATTTTATCAGCCATTCCACCAGATACACCCGTATCAATCTCATCAAACAGAATGGTAGGTAAATTTTTCTTTTCTGATAGGAGTGTTTTAAAAGCCAGCATTAGCCGAGAAATTTCTCCCCCAGAACCAGCTTTGCCTATTTCTAATAGGGGCATACCTTTGTTGGCAGAAAATAAAAAAGATACCTGATCCCATCCAGTTTCATTAAACTCTTCTAATTGTTCAATAATAACTTCCAATGATGCATCTGGCATACCCAATCTGGAAATTAATTCTTTAACCCGTTGTGTAATTATCCCAGCAGCTTGTTTTCGTTTTTGGGTTAATAAGATACAATATTCCTCAATACGTTTTAGCAATGATTCTTTTTGCTCCATAAGTTCAGCCAGTATTTCATCCATGTTATGAACTACTGACAACTTTTGTTCTATATCTATCTGTATCTGTATTAATTCAGCAGTAGTTTGAACCCTATGTTTTTTAAAGAGCGATTGAAGGGTTTGCATTCGTTCTTCCAACCAATTCAGCCGTTCAGGGTCATATTCTATTCCATCATAAATTCGGGTAATGGTATAATTCAATTCTTTGGCTTCCACTTGCAATGCCTGTACTTGATTAATCAAATCAGTTAATTCGGGAAGAAATGAACTAATTTTCGAAAGCGATGCTTTGATTTGAGTTAATGCAGATAATACATTGGTTTCTCCTTCTGCCAGCCAGTTCATGCATTGCCTGAGCGAAACAGTAATATCTTCACTGTTAGCCAACATGGTTAACTCCCGTTCCACCTCTTCTTCTTCACCTGGCTTTAATGCAGCTTTGTATAATTCATCAAATTGAAACTGTAAAAAATCTGATTCCGCTAAAAGCCTTTGATTTTCTTGGCGGGTATCTTCTATATTTTTACAAAGCTCTTTCCATTGCTTCA
>CALEWF010000049.1 GCA_937925455.1 uncultured Flavobacteriales bacterium
TTATGCTTGAAAAAAAAGCACGGATGGAACAGTTGAAATCAGTATCTGCGGATGAAACCGAAGAAGTAGCAGCATAGCAAGATGGAAATCTTTTCGGAATATTCTTTAAAGAGCCTCAATACCTTTGGATTGCCTTCTACTGCTGAGTTCTTTGCCCGGGCAACTTCTTTGGATGAGTTAAAAGAATTGCTCTTTTGGAAAAAAAATAAAAATCTTTTTGTATTAGGCGGCGGCAGCAATGTTCTTTTAATGAACAAAGTACCCGGCTTAACCTTGCATAATGTTTTAAAAGGCATCGAAATAATACAAGAAGACGCAGAAGGATGGCTGATAAAAGCCTATGCTGGAGAAAATTGGCACCAGTTTGTTATGCACTGTATTGATAAAGGATATGCCGGATTAGAAAACCTCTCTTTAATTCCCGGTAATGTGGGGGCATCGCCCATACAAAACATAGGTGCCTACGGTGTTGAACTTAAAGATGTATTTCATTCGCTCGAAGCCCTGCATGTGAAATCCTTAGAATCTCGGGTATTTTTGGCTCATGAATGCGAATTTGACTATCGTACCAGCATATTTAAAACCCGCGAAAAAGGCAATTACATCATTACCTCGGTTACCTTCCGCTTACTCAAACATCCCGTGTTTCATACTTCCTACGGTGCTATTGAGCAAGAAATACAAGCCATGGGAATACAAACACTTTCTATTCGAGCTATAAGTGAGGCAGTAATTCGTATTCGCCAAAGTAAATTACCTAACCCAACGCAACTGGGCAATGCCGGGAGCTTCTTTAAAAATCCCATCATTGCTGCAACGCATTTTCATTTGTTAAAAGAAAAATACCCTTCGTTACCTGGGTACCCACAACCCGATGGTCAAGTAAAAGTACCTGCTGCTTGGCTCATCGAGCAGGCCGGGTGGAAAGGCAAACGCCTTGGCAACTGTGGGGTACATACGCATCAGGCATTGGTATTAGTAAACTATGGCAATGCTACTGCACATGAAATTCGGGCTCTTTCCGATGCCATCGTTCACGATGTTTTATCCAAATATAACATTACCCTGGAGCGGGAAGTAAACGTAGTGGGGGAGTAAATTTTTATTTAATCCATTTGTATATTAGTCCACACCACAAGCAAACCTATAAATTCATTTCGATTCCATGTTGTAGAATATAAATTTTAACTTCCAGGTTTCAATAGAATTTTTTGTAATCAGGCTGCTTTGTGCGGCTGTCCGTTGCAAGTCCTCGGGGCTCAGCCACACATGGCATCGGGGTAGCGGTGTCTTCGTGCCCTCAGCCCCGCTACCCCGTGCCCTGTGGGCTTCGCCCCTGCGGGCTTTCCACTTCCATCCGCAGCAGTACACCCTTAGGGGTGGATAATTTGGAAATGAGTTGATTTGAAGATGAGAGGATTTGAAGATGTATTAAATGCTTTGTATTCACATTTCGTAATTGATAATTGGAGTAGAGGGTGTGTAGGTTTCAAACCGCATTGTAAATGCGTTTTAGGAGTTGGTCGTTGGCAGAAGATGCGTTGTAACATACAGATTGCTTCCCCGCCAAAGGTGGGTAGCAATGACGGTAAGATTATCAGGGTATCGGGTGTATCCACTCTACGAGGCGGAGAAACTCGCATCCGCCCCCCTCTATAACAGTTAATATATTCTATTGACAAAAAAATACCTCAAAGCGGAATTTTTTTAATACGGTATTCCAAGCTTTTTAAATATAAAATGCATGAGCCATGCGGGCCCTATCAGAAGAAATTGCAAGTCTTTAAAAAAAGATGGTTTTTTCCCTTCAATATGATGACCGATAAACTGTCCAATCCATGCAAGCACAAACACAGTGGCAGAAAAAATTAACAAATACATCGAGCCATAGCTGTAAATAATTTCATTTCCTAATACTACCATCAAACCGAATATGATAAATCCTAAAAATAAAGGAAATGATAAGGTTAGATAGTAAATTAAAGCAAAGAAAAGCAAGATGGAAGCCCAACTCAAAAAAGGAATTGCCCTCATAAATTCTGGAACTGGAATAGAACGAATTAGTCCAAAAATACTAAAGAAGATAATAGGTACACAAATCCAGTGAATGGTTTTGTTGATTTTATTTTGATGGCTTTCGCCATATTCTGAAAGGAGTTGGTCTATTTTACGAGCTGCAATTTTGAGGTTCATATATCAGTTTTTTTTTGTACATCAAATATTAAAAGATAAGAAAATACCATTTAAACTTCAACCTAAATTTAATAATAATTAACTACGAATTACTCGGCACGCAGCCTATTTTTGTTCAAATCTCATTTACCCCAAATTTTTATTGTATGAACCGTTTAGCCCTTACCACGTCCCTGTTGCTGTTTTGCACCTATTTATCTACTGCTCAGCAAAAATTGTTGCCTACAATTCCACCAATTAGAAAAGATTCGATTTTTATAGTCCGCGACTCTTGGGGAGTGCCTCATATTTACGCACCTACGGATGAAGAAACCATCTATGGTTTTATGTGGGCTACTTGTGAGGATGATTTTAAAACTTTACAGGAAATGTTAGCCATTACTAAAGGAATGAATGGCCGAATAAATGGGAAAGATGGTGCAGTAACTGATTATGTGGTACAACTTCTTGATATAGAAAATACCGTAAAACAAAAATTTGATCAAACCTTTTCCGATAAATTCAAAAAAATACTTCAGGCTGCATGCGATGCGGTGAATACTTATGCTTCGCTAAATCCTAAAGAAATTATCATTAAAAAACTATTTCCGGTTACACCTTATGATATTATTCAGGGATATGTGTTGGGCACTACATTTTTATCATCCATTAGCGAGTCGTTGACCAAAATTTTTGAAAACCGTTTGCCACCTTTAGATCCCGGTAAACAATATGGGTCAAATGGAATTGCCGTTCATGCAAGTAAAACAAATGATGGTCAAAATTACATAGCTATCAATTCACATCAACCGCTCGAAGGGGTATTTAGTTGGTATGAAGCTCATTTGATAAGTAATGAAGGATTAAACATGTTGGGGTCATCTTTGCTCGGAGCTATTACCTTGAATCAGGGGGTTAACGAGCATTTGGCCTGGGCACATACTCTTAATTTCAACGATTTTTTTGATGTGTACAAATTAACCATGCATCCTAAAAAGAAAGATTGGTACCGGTTTGATGGTAAGTGGATGAAGTTGGAAAAGAAAAAAACGAAATTGGCAGTAAAGCTAAAAAAATGGCTGCCGGTAATTACTGTTTCAAAGCCGGCTTATTACAGTGTATATGGACCTACGTTGAAAACGAAATCTGGGGTGTATTCAATTCGTGGGGCAGCGTATAATAAAATCGGTGTGGCTGAACAGTGGTATCGTATGGGGAAAGCAAGAAATTTTAGTGAATTTAAAAAAGCCCTCGAAATGCAGCAAATGCCTAACATGAATATTGTATATGCCGATAGATATGATACCATATTTTATATTTCTAACGGGCTTTACCCAAAAGGACGTAGTGAACGTTATGATTGGAAAAAACTAATACCCGGCGATACCTCTGAAACTTTGTGGAGCATGGATGATTTTTATTCCATTGATGAATTACCGCATTATTTGAATCCTGAATGCGGCTATGTGTACAATACAAACCATACGCCGTTTTTTGCATCAAAAGAAGATTGTAGCTTAGATCCCAAAGGCTTTTGCCGCAGCATGGGTTTTCAGATGCGTCATTTTAATCGTAGTAAACGATTAAAACAATTATTGGATACAGTGCAACAGTTTCACTGGAATTTATTTAAACGAATTAAATATGATATGGTTGTTCCAGATACGGTTATTTTTATTACCAGTGTTGAAAAATTTCTAGATATTGATACGTTGAAATATCCTGATTTAGCGGAGTCTGTAAGAATTCTACATCAATGCGAACGGGTAGGCGATACAGCTAATCCAAACGTGGCATTATGGTTATTGGCTTTTATGGATTTAATGAACAAAGTAAAATTTGATATCGAATTTATACCTCACAGCGTGGAAACACCCATGGAAGTGTATGTAGAATGTTTGCGAAATGCTCGTAACCATTTGAAGAAACATTTCGGTAGTTTGCAGGTACCTTTCGGTAGGGTTCAACGATTACGCAGGGCTAATAAAGATTTACCCTTGCCTGGCTTGCCGGATGTATTAGCAGCCATGTATCCTAAAAAGCGTAAAGATGGCACGTTAGCCCCCGAATCGGGAGATTGTTATATTTTGTTGGCTAAAATTGGTAAAAAAGGAATTGAACTTGAAAGCATCAATGCTTATGGGGCTTCCAATCGGCCGGAGAGTAAACACTATACCGATCAAATGGAGTTATTTGTAAATCAAAAAACCAAACCCATGACGCTCGATAAAGAATTTATTTGGAAGAATGCTGAAAAGATATATCATCCTAAATAATTTAGTATCTTAGAGAGGTGGTACGTTATATTTTAATAATAATCATCATCAATCACCTTGTTATAGGTATTCCAAAAGCTTATTCGCAGAATATCTCAGGCACTTCCATCATATCTCCCATACCCGTTGGTTATTTGGCAGATTACAGTGCTATTGGAATTGGGCTTGCCGGCCATTCACGTTTTTTTGTATTAGAACGTTTGGGGGTAGGGTTTCACACGGCTTTTCATTATCATTTTGGCAGAAATGGGTTCAATGGTCATATTACCATACCCGTTCGGGGTGTTGCCGAATATTATTTTACAGACGATGGCGCCAGAGTTAGGCCATTTCTAGGAGGAGATATGGGCTTAGCAATGTCCACTTACTCTGGACCGTTTCGGTTTTATTTTCATGCTGCTGCAGGTGGGGGAGCCTTATTTGAATTAAGCGATTATGTTCAACTGGTTACTCAATTTAAATTCAGCATGATGATAGGTTCCGGAGTAGCCATGTTTTTAGAACCTTCTGTTGGTTTCAATTATAAAATAGGGTATTGATGAAGAGGCTTTTATTATTTATTGTTGAAATTACTATTGTTTATTCAACATGTGCTCAAAAGTTTGATCCGGTAAATCCTCAAAACATAACGATTGCCAGAGACACGTTTGGCGTGCCTCATATTTTTGCTCCTACCGATGCAGAGGCTGCGTATGGCCTTGCCTGGGCGCATGCCGAAGATGATTTTGAACACATACAGCACAATTTATTAGCAGCCCAAGGCCGATTGGGTGAAGTATTGGGTAAAGAAGGCGTACTCTTTGACTTTGCATTAAAATTTTTAGGCATTGACACGTTAGTTGAAAAACGATATGAAGTTGATTTAACAGAGATGTTCCGTAAAGTAATAGATGGTTATATTCAAGGTATCAATGCTTATGCAGCGGCTTTCCCGGAAGAGGTATTGATTAAAAATGCCTTGCCTTTTACCGGGCAGGATGTTATCAAGGGATATGTGTTATCGTTATCATTGATGTCTGGAGTGGGAATGACTTTGAAAGCTATCAAAGAAAACCGGTTTGAAGAATTTTTTGCACCCAATGATCAAGGTTCAAATGCATTAGCCATAGCACCCTCTCGAACTGAAGACGGCAAAACCTGGTTGCTAATTAATTCACATCAACCCATTGAAGGTCGTTTCGCTTGGTATGAAGCTCACATTCATAGTGATGAAGGTTGGAATATTATCGGTGGATTATTCCCGGGTGGAGTAACCATATTTGTGGGTACCAATGAACATCTGGGCTGGGCACATACTACTAACTATCATAATTTTGGAGATGTGTATAAAATGCATACAAAACCGGGTAATAAAAAGTATTATTTGTATGATGGACAATGGAAAAAATTTGGAATTAGAAAACTTTCATTGAAAGTAAAATTAGTTGGATTGAAGATAGGAGTAAAGAAAAAATTTCTTGATTCAGAATATGGACCAGTATTTAAAACTAAGCACGGATTGTATGCTATTCGTTTTCCTGCATATTTTGACATACGTTCGGCAGAACAATGGTATCGCATGAATAAAGCTCGAAATTTTGAAGAGTTTGAAGCAGCATTAAAAATGCAGGCTGTGCCATTGTTTAATATAGTGTATGGTGATAAACAAGGAAATATTTTAATGCATTCAGGAGGAAAATTGCCTTGGAGAAATCCAAGTTTAAATTGGAAATTGCCCATTGCCGGTACGTCGTCAGCATACAAATGGAATGAACTAATCCCTTATGAAAAAATGCCAACAGTATTGAATCCGGAGTGTGGATATGTATATAATGCCAATCAAACTCCGTTGCACGCTACCGGCGAATCATGCAATTGGGATGGTAAGTTTATTGGCCTTCAATTATTTGAATACAATCGAGGAGAACGCTATAAAGAATTATTAGAAGCTCAAACAGGATTGTTTACATGGGATGATTTATTACGCATAAAATTTGATAAATCCTATGTACAACAAGGTTGTTATACACATCGGTTTAAAGCAGCCTATCAATTGGATGAATCAAAGTATCCATACATTAAACAATCCATTCAAAAGCTAAAAAGCTGGAATTTATCCGGTGAAGTTGAAAATCGAGAAGCCGCATTAGCCATGGTGTTTCATGATATTTTGATGAAGAAGAATAATGGCCCGTTTGCATTATTAATGATTCGAAACAAAAAACTTACCGAACAAGAATGTGTGTATGCATTACGAAAAGCCCAACGGTTTTTAATCAAACATCATGGAGGCATTGATATTCCGTTAGGTCAGGTTCAACGCCATATTCGTGGCCATGTAAATATTCCGGCCTCCGGTTTGCGGGAAGTATCCCGTGCAGCCGATGCCAAGCTTTATAATAAAAAGCACGGAATTTATCGAATTGTAAGCGGTGATGGATACATTCAATTGGTAAAGT
>CALEWF010000050.1 GCA_937925455.1 uncultured Flavobacteriales bacterium
TTATTCTAAAAATGATACAATAGTTATTGTATTTTACAACATAGTTTCATGTATTCAATGTTATTATGATATTGATAATTTTTTTAATACTATAAAAAATGGAAAATATTATATAGTTGTTCCATATTCAAAGAATAGAAGCATACCTATTAAAGGTTTAAAAAAAGCAATATTCCTTTTTGATAAATATAAAGGAGATGTGTTGAAAAATAAATTTTCTACAACGCCATCTACTCGATCTAATTTATTTAAATTATACAATATAGAAAGATATCCGTCAATTCTTATTTTAGAAAATAGTAGAATTTTTTTCTATCCTTACAATCAGTTATTTAAAGATTCTTTATTTATTATTGATTTTTTTAAAATTAAATAATTTATCTTAAAATTGTCAATAGCAGTAAATTTTAATGGTTATCGTTAGGCGATTTTAGTTATAAATTTTTGAAAATTAGGCTTACTCATGTACAAAAAAACATTTCTTAATGAAGGAAAATCTTAACTTTTTTATGGATATACAACCGAACTGCTTATACGACTGTTCGTTATATGTCCTCGGGGCTCAGCCAAACAGGGCATCGGGATAGCGCTGTCTTTGTGCCCTCAGCCCCGCTACCCTTTGCACTGTGGGCTTTTCATTACCATCCGCAGCAGAAGGGTTACCAGGTTAATCCGTCCCTACGGGGTGGAGAAACACGCGGCCTCCCCCTCTCGGTGAATATCGCACTTGTATCCAATTATACAACGACAATGATTTCTTGGAAACAGGCAAAAATGGTGCCTTATGATATGAAATAAAGCCTACAACAAAATGGCCAATCGCAAATAAAGCATCTATTCCAATGGAAAGAAGGGTATCATGTACATGAATTTCTCCTACTGGCAATGTTGCTTATTTTACTGATAAAGTTCAAATTTTCAAGGCTGTAAAAAGAACAAAAATATGTTATTGAAACAGCTGCACATCACCACCGTCAAAGGCATTAAGGCTTACTTGTTTCAACTACCAACCGCACGGTATGGCTGTTTTTTTGTTCAACTAACAATTCTTTCCCTTTTAATAATCGCTCTACGGTGGCTTGGTTATAATTACGCACGGTAATGAGCTCTAAGTTTGTTTTATGTTCTATCACAAAGTTGCGTTCTAAGTCTATTAGCAGGGGGGTGATTTTTTGTTCATCAAAATCTACGCATACTTGAAAGCTTAATGCAGAGTGTTGCATCAAATTAACTTTTACCCGGTAATTTGCCAACAGGCTAAATATTTCGCTTAGATTTTCTTCTACAATAAAAGAAAAATCTTTAGGAGAAATGGAAATAAGAGATTGATTTATTTTAAAAATAAAACTTGGAATTATACTTAACGGCTCTTTATCACTAATTGTAGTTCCGGGGCCACCGGGGTGAATGAAAGATTTTACCCGAAGTGTAATATGCTTGTTTTGCAACGGCTTCATGGTTTTGGGGTGAATCACCGTTGCCCCATAATAGGTTAATTCAATGGCATCGTGATATGATAACTGATGTAATAATTGGGCATCTTCAAAATATTTTGGATCTGCATTGAGTACTCCGGGTACATCTTTCCAAATGGTTACATCCGATGCATTCAATGAATAAGCAAAAATCGCCGCTGTATAATCAGAGCCTTCGCGTCCCAGCGTGGTGGAATGTCCTTCAGAACTTTTTCCTATGAAGCCTTGTGTTACAACAATTGTATTATTTCCATCAGTAAAAATAGGTTCAATATGTTGCTTGATGAGGTATTCAGTAATATTCCAGTTTACTTTCCCTTCGCGGTAAGTATTGTCGGTACGAACCAGCCCGCGTGCATCTTTGTATTCGGTTTTAATTCCTATACTGTTTAAATATGCTGCAATAATTTTAGTAGATAAAATTTCTCCTTGGCAAACTACCTGGTCATACACAAAGTTAAATTCTTCATGCGGGGCAACGGTGTGTAAAATAATGCGAATTTCTTCAAATACTTCATCAATTTCTTTCCTTATTTCAAACGAATTCTGAAAAAGTTCATGGATGATTTGATAGTGATAGTTACGCAATTCATCGAGTTCCTTGGTAAAATCTTCTTTTTTATATCCTTTATTAACCAATACTTCCAGCGCATTGGTAGTTTTTCCCATGGCGCTGATTACCACTACCAAGTAATCGTTGCCTTTGTAATTACGAATAATTTCAGCTACATTTCTAACAGCTTCGGCATTTCTAACCGATGCTCCTCCAAATTTAAAAACTCGAATTTGCAACATGATTAAGCTCGTTGGTTATTTATTGAAAGTTGTTTATTTGTTCTTGGGTTAGCTTACAGTTAATCCAGGAATGGTCCAGCTCACACCCGTATTTTTTGTAAAATTCAATAGAAGGCGTATTCCAGTCTAATACCTGCCAAACCATTGCCTTGGCCTGCATGTTTTTTGCTTCTTGTATGGTAGCTTCGAACAAGGCTTTGCCGATGCCTTTTCCACGATATGCTTCTTCTACGATAATATCTTCCAGATACAAGCATTTGCCTTTCCATGTGGAATAACGGGTGTACCAAAGTGACATGCCTACAATGCGTTGATCGGCTTCGGCTACCATAGCACCAAAAATCGGATTTTCCCCAAAACCATCCTGAATAATATCTTCAATTGTATTGGTAACTTCATTTGGAGCTTTTTCGTATTCGGCTAATAGTTTAATAAGCCGAAAAATTTCGGGGGCATCTGACGGTACAGCCAAACGAAGAGAGTAATGAATAAAAGTTTTTGGCATTTATGTGCAAAAATAGAGGAA
>CALEWF010000051.1 GCA_937925455.1 uncultured Flavobacteriales bacterium
ATAAAATAGGAGCAAAACCTTTCATCTGAGCCAAGAAATCATGTTCAGCCAGCTTCAAAGCAGTTAAATATGTTTTCTGCTGACCTTGCGAACCAAATTTTCTCACCGGATATCCATTGAGTTGAAAGATCAAATCATCCTTATGGACTCCTACCGTGCTATATTGCAGTAAACGGTCTTTTTCTAGGGCCTCGTTTAATAAGGCACCAAAATCTCCGTTGTGCAGGTGAGATTCGTAAACTAGCGAAACCTCTTCGGCCTGAACGGATAGATAACTGTATAAGGCTGAAAAAACAGGCGTAAATCGTTCAATAAAATCTTTTCTTCGCTGATATACCGCATTTCCATAAGGTATCAACTGTTCATTATACACATTCAGAGTTTCCCGGTCAAATTTCCTGGATTCAAAAAAATGCTTCAACAAGGCATTGCGTTGTGCAATAAGCCGGTTGTAAGCCATCAAATCTTCAAGGTATGAATGATCGAACTGGGCAATCAGACTATCGGTAAATTTTCGGCGTTCCTCACTTCCACCGGTCAATAAAACGTGATCAAGCGGAGAAATAACTACCACCGGAAACAAACCGATGTGGTCTGCCAAACGTTCGTATTCCTTTTTATTACGCTTAAATTGCTTTTTCATTCCCCGCTTTAACCCACAAAAAATTTGTTCTTCTTTTCCCTCTCTCCAAAATTCACCCTCTATTACAAAAAATGGTGCACCATGGCGAATATTTTGAGAATCAACCGGATTGAGAAAACTTTTACATAGGCAGAGATAATGAATGGCATCCAACAGATTGGTTTTACCTTTTCCGTTGGGTCCCGTTATACAATTGACGGTAGGAATAAAGCGAAATTCTGCTTCATCGTAATTTTTAAAACCTACCAGCCGGATATGTTGTAGATGCATAACACAAAGAAACAGTCAAAGCTTTACATACACAAATAAAATAATGTTTGAAACAGTATAGAAATTGCGAATAAACATAAACATGTATGTTTAATAAAAAAAACTATTTTTGCAGCTCAAATTCTCTTGCAATGAGCAAAAAACATTCTGAAGCAGACGAAACAATTGTTGACTTGGGTTCTACTTACCAGCAACTGGAAGCGTTTTTTAATAAGAATAAAAAACTTCTCACCATTGTGTTGGGGGCTGTGGTTTTACTAGTAGGCAGCTATATGTATTATACCGAAATGATTCAAAAGCCCAAAGAAAAAAAGGCCTTGGAAGAACTTTTTACTGCTGAATATTTCTTTGCCAAAGATTCGTTTAACCTGGCATTGAATGGTCGTGAAGGTGAATTTTACGGTTTCTTGCAGGTTATAGATGAATACGGTGGAACTAAGGCCGGTAATTTGGCGAATTATTATGCCGGTATTTGCTATCTGCGCATGGGAAAGTTTGAAGAATCAATCAGCCATTTAAAAAAATTCAAATCATCGGATGTAATTCTCGGTCCTATGGCTTTGGGTTGTATTGGAGATGCTTATCGCGAACTGGGACAAAGTGAAGAGGCTGCTTCTTATTATGAAAAAGCGGCTAAAAAAAGTGATAATTCTTTCACCGCTCCTATGTATTTAAAAAAAGCGGGCATGACGTACGAAGAAGATTTGAAAGATTTGAAAAAAGCATTAAAACTTTACAAAAAAATTCGTGAAGAATACGGTAATACTACCGAAGGCAGAGATATTAGCCGATACATTGCTCGTTTAGAATATCAATTAGGTAAATAATTTCATTCAGGTGTCTTCTTCCCTGAAAAATCTTTCTAATTTCACCTCATCTCTCCCCCTTATTCAAGGGGTAAAAATTGGTATTGTAGTAGCTGAATGGAACGAGCAGGTAACTTTTGCTTTGCGAGATGGAGCTATTCAAACATTAAAAAAGGCCGGTATTACAGACGAGCAAATATTAATTACCTATGTGCCCGGAAGTTTTGAATTACCATTGGGTGCTCAATTTTTTCTTGAAAGCAATACTGTGGATGCCGTAATTTGTATCGGATGTGTGATACAGGGAGAAACTCCGCATTTTACATTTATCTGCGATGCCGTTGCACAAGGCATCATGCGGTTGAATTTAGATTATAATCGTCCGGTAATATTTGGAGTTTTAACTACGCTTAATTTACAACAAGCTTTGGACAGAAGCGGAGGTAAACACGGAAATAAAGGTGATGAAGCTGCTTTTACGGCATTAAAAATGCTGGCTTTGCAACGTCAGCAAGAAACTTGATTAATCCAACGATTTTAAAATATTCATCGCTTCTTCAATATGTTTGGTGGCATTAAATTGCGATGAAAATATATGGCGAATTATTCCTTGTTTGTCAATGACAAAAGTAACTCTACCCGGCAAAATAAACAAAGTTTTGCTGACTCCGTACAGTTCACGCACTTTTCCATCCACATCACTAAGTAAAATAAAAGGCAACTTATACTTATCAGCAAAACGAATATGAGATGCTGTTGAATCAGAACTAACACCAATTACCTCTGCCCCCAAACTCATAAAAATCTCGTAATTATCGCGAAAACATTTAGCTTCTGCAGTACAGCCAGGTGTATCATCTTTGGGATAAAAATATAAAACTACATTGCGTTTATTTCTGAAATCAGAGAGCCTAATCAGTTCATTATGCTGGCTTCGAAGAGTAAAATCAGGAGCAAAATCGCCCACTTCTAACATTTTTGATGGTGTTCGGTTCATTGTAATGCCTATAGCCAAAATTACAATCAATATTATTGCAGAAATACCGGCTATAATTGCCTTTTTCATGCCTTGATTTAAACACAATATTACTCCGAATGTTTCTTTCCTGACTGATTTTGCCGTTAAAATACGTTAAGCTGTTATCATCCCAAAATTGTCATTAGAATTTTTAATCATGCAGATTCAATCTCTGCCCCGTTGCCCTGCCCGCCATTGCGAGGGCGACAGCCCGAAACAATCTCTTTCCACAAAAGTACATGCCTTTTCGTTCTGCTCGCAATGAAGCCTAAAAATCAACTCATCCGCCCCTTTGGGGCGGACTGCCGGGGATGGAAGTGGAAAGCCCGCAGGGGCGAAGCCCACAGTGCACGGGGGAGCGGGGCTGAGGGCACGAAGACACCGCTACCCCGATGCAATGTGTGGCGGAGCCCCGAGGACTTGGAACGGACAGCCCCTTAGGCAGCCTATTATAAATATGCTAATGACAATTTTGGATTATGAGTTGATTTCTAAAAAAATGTTGAGAGCTGGCTCGCATGCTTTCTTAATCTTACATTTGACCTATGAATAAAGTACTTCGCGAAAACATCATCATTGCCTGGCGTTCTATCCGGGGACAAATGTTGCGCACATCGCTCACCATTCTCATTATTGCCTTTGGTATTATGTCGCTGGTGGGAATGCTAACAGCCATTGATGTTTTAAAACAAAGTATTAACGAGAACTTTTCTTTTTTGGGTGCCAACACATTTTCTATCAAAAACCGAGGCATGCGAATTCAATTTGGCCGAGGTGGACAAAAACCGAAAAAACATCCGGAAATTAGCTACGAAGAAGCCCTACGCTTTAAAAATGAGTTTAATTTTCCGGCCATTGTTAGTATTTCTGCCAACGCCACCGCAACCGGTGTATTAAAATATGGTTCCAAGAAAACTCACCCGAACATTCCGGTCATTGGAGGAGATGAAAATTATTTACAGGCTGCCGGATATGAAATAGCTTCGGGTAGAAATTTCACCAACGAAGAAGTACAATCCGGCTCGAATGTGGTGATTGTAGGTTCAGAAATTAAGAAAAACTTTTTTGGGGTAAATTCTGCCATTGGAGAAAGCATTTGGGTTGGGTCCAAGCGTTATACCATTATCGGAACACTGGAAGAAAAAGGGGCTGGAATCGGTATGGGCAATGACCGTTTAGCCATTATTCCGCTGAATAATTTGCGGATGAATTATAAAAATCAAAAAACTTCGTTTGCGATAACCGTAAAGTGCAACAGTGCTGATATTCTTGAAAATGCTGTGGGTGAAGCTACCGGCACATTTCGTATCATCCGCAATGATAAACCCGGCCGCGAAGATTCATTTGATATAGAAAAAAGCGACAGCTTAATTAACGAACTTTTGGGAATGACTCAATACATTTCGATGGGTTCAATAGTCATTGCATTAATTACGTTGCTGGGAGCGCTTATCGGGTTACTCAACATCATGCTGGTTTCAGTAACTGAACGAACCCGAGAAATTGGTGTACGCAAAGCCATTGGTGCCACCCGTTCTTCTATTGCCAATCAATTTTTGATTGAAGCCATTTTGATTTGCCAGTTGGGGGGAATACTGGGTGTTTTACTGGGAATATTAATAGGCAACAGCATGACAGCTATTATTGGTGGTTCATTTATAGTGCCTTGGAATTGGATGATTTTATCGGTGATTGTTTGTTTTATAGTAGGCGTGGCCTCCGGTTTTTATCCGGCCATGAAAGCAGCTAAACTCGACCCAGTTGAGTCGCTAAGGTATGAGTGAGAAATAGTAGAAAGTAAAAATCTAAGAGGTTGAAAAATTTACTTGCCAAGAGTAAAGGCGGCGCCACCGCTGATGGTAATCCAGGACAATCCTAATGCAAATTCGCCGGTTGAAACAGAACTTCCTGAATAATCACCATTTACATATTCAGTTCGAATGATACCCGGGAATGTAGCCCGTGAAAATAATATGGTAAAATTTCCAAAAACAGACCACTTTCGGGTAATATAATACCTGAAACTGGATGATCCTCCAAACATAAAACTGGTAGCATTACCTGTGTATTCTCTTCGCACCTCATTTCCATCCAATACATAGCTGGTAACTCCTTTGGGATGAGCAGAAAATGCCGGTCCGAGCAATGCTTTGTAATCAATGTATAATCGGCCAAAATCATTGTAATAGCCAATACCTGCCAAAATATACCCCAGGCTCCAATTACCGGTAGAAATATCCGTTTGTGTAGCATTGACTGGGAGCTGGGCATTCATATACGAACGGAACGAGGTTCCATCGTAAGGATTGAAAATATATCCGCCTAATAAACTAAAACCTAATCCTCTGAACAAATAGTATGTAGCATCGGCATATAGATGAAAACCGGTTGATGCATTTCCTCCGCCGGATGAATTGGCTGCACTAAAAGAGCCAAACGGAATAGCCGGGCCAATACCTACGCCCACATAACTTGGACTAAGGTAACTAAAATCCAATGGCGATTTCTTATTCTCTCCCTTGCCTGGCGACCCGGAAATGTATTCTACTTCACTGTTCCCATAAACAATTTTCAAGATTTTGGTATTGCTTAGGTATTGCACATAACCTCGACTGTCGGACGTAGGAATATAATTAACACCAAAACGTTTTTTTTCTACTACTTCGCATTCTATGATGTTTCCATCCGTAAGATAAATCATATCCGGACGTTTGCCGTTTCGTTCTGTTTGCCAGTGGGTACCAGATACATATTCTGTATCACCCTCCGCATGAAAGGTTTCTTCAATTCCGTTTTGAAAAACAATTCGCTGCACCTTGTTTTTAGAAATAATAAACACCACCCCAGAAGCATCGTTGTGCCTCTGAAAAGTGATATCCTGTTCTTTAATTTCCAGAATTTTTGCTTGAATAATTTCCCCGTCTGATGTATAAATTCTATCCTGACCGTATGCCATCAATAAAGGAAATAATATCAGAATAAAAGCAATAATATTTTTCATATCCCAAAAACAACTAAATAAATATAACGTTAAAGCAAGATTTTTGCTGCATCTTAATTCATTTTTTTTTGAAAAATTAAAGGTAGCTTATAATTTTTTTTCGGTCCAGCGCCCCGAAAGCATGTATAAATACGCCAAAATTCCAAAGCTGAGCATGTATAATACTTCGGCACCCCAAATGAAGTGCAGAGCAGATTGTAATATAATTGCCGTAACGTAGGTGTAAAGCAAGTATAATAGAATAGATGCCGCTTCAATTATTAAACTCACCCGTGTATTACCGGTACCTGACACTGCCTGAAAATAGATATTGGATGCTGAAAAAAAGTACAAAGCAATTACCACAACCCATAGTGAGGGTACTGATAAATCCATCAGGGCTGCGTCATCGGTAAAAAATCCTGTCATAAATCGCGGAAAAAGCCAAAGCGGCAACGATAGAATCAACATGGCTGCAAAGCTAAGCCTTGAAGCCCTTTTTAAAAATGAAAGAATTTCGTAACTACGCCCCTGCCCAATAAGATTACTGACCATGGAATTAGTAGCCGATCCCAAAGCAATGGCAGAAATCATGAATACAGAGTAAATGCTGCGAATAATAATAGAAACACCAAAATTAAGTTCGCCGGTTTTTTCAATCATGGTAAAAAACAAAAACCAGGAAGCAATGGAAATAAAATTTTGAAGAATGAGCGGAGTGGATATCTGAAACAACTGGCGTAACATGCCCCACCGCAATGGAAATCCTTGCCAAAGTGCATAAGGCAAAAATGAATTTTTAATCCAGGCAAGCGTAATATAAATAAGTGAACCTGAAATATCAGAAAAAGCGCTGGCCCAGGCAGCTCCTTCCATACCCAAAGGCGAAAGATTGGAAATACCAAAAATGAGAATATAATCCAGTACCACATTTACCATTCCTGAACCTAAGGATGCTATACCAATAGCGAAAGACCGGCCGGTACCCACAAAAAAAGCCATAAAACACAAATTGAGCATGGTAGCCGGAATGCCGAGGGTACGAATTTCTAAGTAACGGGTAGTAAGCAGGGCTATTTGCCGGGAATTGAGTATATGCTGAAAAAACGGTCCGGCCAGCAGCCACAAGGCTACAATCAGCAAGGCACTATATATCACCATCACCCAGACGGCATTGAAAAAAATATGCCCCACCCGGCGGTTAGCTCCCTCTCCTACTCTGCGGGCAATGATGATTTGCGGTCCGAGCACAAAACCAAACCCAATGAGATAAAATACCAGATAAAACAACGACCCATATCCGGCTGCACCCTGTTCAAGCAATCCTACCCTGCCTAAAAAAGCCGTATCTACAATGCCTACCAACGTATTGGCCAGCAAGCCTCCGTAGATTGGAAAAGCCAGACGAAGAATACCCGATGCCGATGTATTGAATTTGTCCATAAACGGCTGCAAACATACGGGAAAAGAAAGTGAGAAAAGTGGATTATATTGGGTATTTATAAATCATCCCAAAATTGTCATTTGAAAATTTTCATCATAATGATGTATAAGGGGAGTGGCCACGTGTGTTCCTCCGCTTCTAGGGGGCGGCTTCAGCCGCTGCCCCGATATTATTACCTTTATTGCGATGGCGACAGCCCCAAGCAATCTCATTTTAAGAAGGCACATGCCTTTTCGTTCTGCACGTAATGACGCTAAAAATCCACTTATTATTATTGATTTTTTTAGAAATCTAAGTGAATTGTTTTTTGAATTTACCCTCACCTGTTTAAAAACTC
The DNA here is from genome assembly GCA_937925455.1 of uncultured Flavobacteriales bacterium. Classification (GTDB taxonomy): domain Bacteria; phylum Bacteroidota; class Bacteroidia; order CAIKAF01; family CAIKAF01; genus BA4. Next base: position 7,499 of record CALEWF010000051.1, read on the forward strand.
CATTAAAATTTCATCCATCATGGCTAAATAAATCGGATATTCGCTTTGTGTTGTAATGAATAGTTTAGATACTTCTATTGAATACCTGAAGGGGGTTGGACCCAAACGGGCTGAAATTCTACAGCAGGAACTGGGCATATATCGGTTTTATGACTTGCTATCGCATTTTCCGTATCGTTACATTGACCGCACAAGGTTTTATCAAATACGTGAATTAACACCAGATAGCGGGTTTGTACAGTTGAAAGGCATCATTACACAGGTAGAAATAATAGAAGGCAAAGGCCGAAAAGCAAGGATGAATGCAATATTCACCGATGGAAGTGGTACTATTCAATTGGTTTGGTTTAGCGGTATAAAATGGATTCGCAATCAGGTAAAAGAAAATTCGAGGTATATAATTTTTGGGAAACTGAATGTATTTAATGGGAAACTCAGCATTGCTCATCCAGAAATGGACTTGTTGGAAGATGAACAAGCGGTTTTGCCGGTCGGTTTGCAGCCCTTGTATAACAGCACTGAGAAAGCCAAAAGTGCGGGGATGGATTCCAAAGGGTTGAGCCGTTTGATAAAAACCTTACTTGAACAGCATAAAGAACCGTTCAAAGAAACCCTGCCCGAATACTTCGTACAAAAACTTCGATTGCTTAGTCGCGATGAAGCGTTACGTCAGATTCATCAACCGGAAAATACAGAGAAAATGCAGCGAGCCAGATACCGGTTGAAATTTGAAGAGTTATTTTTTGTGCAATTGCGCCTTTTGCGTGTAATGGGTAATAGAAAAGCCAATGCTCCAGGTTTTGTATTTGAGAAGATAGACAATTATTTTCATCGTTTTTATCACGAACACCTGCCATTTGAATTGACTAATGCTCAAAAAAAAGTATTGAAAGAAATTCGAAAGGATGTATTGAATGGTAGTCAGATGAATCGTTTGTTGCAGGGCGATGTAGGCAGCGGGAAGACGATAGTAGCTCTATTTACTATGCTGATGGCTATAGACAATAACTACCAGGCAACGCTACTTGCACCAACCGAAATTTTAGCCACTCAGCATTATAAGGGCATTAGTGAATTGGTAGCACCTTTAAGGCTAAATATACGATTACTTACCGGATCAACCAAAAAGAAAGAACGAGAAGAAATACATGCCATGCTAGAAGAGGGTAGTTTGCATATTTTGATAGGCACCCATGCCATATTAGAAGAAAAAGTGGTTTTTAAAAATTTAGGATTGGCAATTATTGATGAACAACACCGGTTTGGAGTGGCTCAACGAGCCCGGTTGTGGCAAAAAAACAAAATATCGCCTCATATTTTAGTGATGACAGCCACCCCTATTCCACGTACGCTGGCCATGACCTTGTATGGAGATTTGGATGTATCGGTAATAGACGAGCTGCCACCCGGAAGAAAACCGGTAAAAACTATTCACCGCTACGAATTGAACCGGCAAAAAGCCTACGATTTGGTGGATGCAGAAATAAAAAAAGGCCGCCAGGCATACATTGTATTTCCACTGATTGAAGAATCAGAAAAGTTAGACTACAAAAACCTGATGGCTGGATATGAACATGTGCGCAACGCCTTTCCGCAATACCATGTCAGCATCTTGCACGGTAAGATGACACCGGAGGCCAAGGAATTTGAAATGAAACGTTTTGTAAAAGGAGAAACGCAGATTATGGTTTCAACCACGGTGATTGAAGTGGGAGTAAATGTACCCAATGCATCGGTTATGGTGATTGAAAGTGCAGAGCGGTTTGGGTTATCGCAGTTACATCAGTTACGAGGGCGGGTAGGACGTGGAGCTGAACAATCGTATTGTATTTTAATTACACCGTATAAAATATCGGAAGAAGGACGTAAGCGAATGGAAACGATGGTGCGCACCAACGATGGATTTGAAATAGCCGAAGTAGATTTGCAGTTACGAGGTCCTGGAGATATAGAAGGAACCCGCCAAAGCGGATTGATGAATTTTAAAATTGCGGATATCATCAAAGACCAAAAGCTTGTATCCTTAAGTCGGGATGCAGCCCGTGCTGTTTTGGAAGCAGACCCGGAGCTACAGGAAGAGCGGCATCAAGTTTTAGTAAAAACATTAGAAGAACTGAATAAAGAAAAGACCAACTGGTCGAAAATAAGTTAGCTATGCAACACAGATTTCCACCCATAGAAACTGAACTAACCCGGATGCTGGGCATTCAGTATCCCATTATTATGGCGCCAATGTTTTTGGTAAGTAATGAAGACATGCTGATAGAAGCCGGAAAGGCAGGCATAGCTGGTTGCGTACCGGCATTGAATTACCGCACCGATGAAGCATTCCGCAAAGCATTAGATAAAATTAAAGAAGCCAACACTGGGCCTTTTGGAGTTAACTTAATTGTAAATAAATCAAACATCCGGCTGAAAGAACAATTGGCAACTTGCCTTGAATACCGAGTAAACTTCATTATTACATCGTTGGGTAGCCCGGAAGAAGTAATTAAGTCCTGCAAGCCGTTAGGCATAAAAGTATTTTGCGATGTGGTAGATGAAGTCTATGCAAAAAAGGTAGAATCATTAGGAGCCGATGCATTAATTGCTGTAAACAGCGGTGCCGGTGGTCATGCCGGTTCATTACCTGCAAATATATTGATTCCTTTGTTGCGAAAAACCTGCACCATTCCGGTCATTTCTGCCGGGGGTGTAGGCAAAGGCAGCCAGTTGAAAGATATACTGGAATTGGGGGCTTGCGGGGCTTCCATAGGTAGTCCGTTTATAGCTTCTACCGAAGCACCGGTATCAAAAGAATACAAACAAGCCATTGTGGACTATGAGGCAAAAGACATTGTGATGACTACCAAACTATCGGGAACGCCTTGTACTGTTATTAATACACCATACGTTCAAAAAATTGGAACAAAACAAAACTGGTTAGAACGAATTTTAAACAAAAACAAAAAGCTAAAAAAATGGGCGAAGATGATTACCTTTTACAAAGGCATGAAAATGTTGGAAAAAGCAGCGTTTAGTGCTACGTATCAATCGGTATGGTGTGCAGGACCATCTATTGAATATGTGAAAGCAATAAGGCCCGTAAGAACAATTGTAGAAACGTTGATTGAAGAGTATTACGAAACACTTGAATTGAAAGAGAATGAGATATAAAATTGAATGGCAGCCGGATGGAAGCGGAAAGCCCGGAGGGGCGAATGCCGTAGCGCAGGTAGCAGCGGGGCTGAGGGCACGAAGACACCGCTGCTACCATGCGATGCGTGCATGAGCCCCGAGGACTTGTAGCGAACAGCCGTGCATGCCCATAATAAAATAATGAAAGATGAACGAAACACAACGAATAGATAAATGGCTATGGTGTGTACGATTATTTAAAACGCGTACGCAGGCTGCGGAGGCTTGTACAGGGGGAAAAGTGAAACTGAACGATGCCACCGTAAAACCATCACGTGAATTGAAACCGGGTGATGTGGTAAGTATGAAGCGAGGCATTATAACTTGGAGTTACCGAGTTTTGGCTTTCCCGAAAAACCGGGTGAGTGCGAAGGAAGTTGCCATGTATGCTGAAAACATTACGCCTGAAACTGAAAAAGTAAAGATGGATGATTTAAAATATATTCCGGTAATAAAACGAGAAAAAGGTAGCGGAAGACCCACGAAAAAAGAGCGAAGAGATTTAGGAAAATTTTTAACGCCATAAACCCATGGAATTGAGGGATGAAAGAAGTTTGGCTGCCATGGCTACCCGGTATGCATATTATACCGGTCAGCATGTATTTATTACAGGCAAGGCTGGGACAGGGAAAACCACATTGCTGCGGCGATTTAAACAGGAATGTTCGAAGAAAATGGCCATTGTTTCACCTACCGGTGTAGCGGCTATACACGCCGGCGGTGTAACTATTCATTCGTTTTTTCAGCTTCCGCCGGGTACGTTCATTCCCAGCATGGAAAATTTTTGGGAAGCAGAGAGTAACCGTTTTATAACGCATCTGGGCTTATTAAAAAACATCCGGCTGACCAAAGTTAAACGGGATATTTTGCAGGAACTGGAGCTTTTGATTGTAGATGAAGTGAGTATGCTTAGGGCAGATATGCTGGATGCTATGGATGCCATACTACGCTGGGTTCGTGGTAAACGGGAGATTCCTTTTGGCGGTGTGCAGTTGGTGTATTTTGGAGATTTGTATCAGTTGCCACCGGTAGTGAAAGAAGACGAATGGTCCGTTTTGAAAAATTACTATCAAACTCCGTTTTTTTTCAGTGCGCAGGTAATACAAGAAGTACCACCTCTGTACATTGAATTGGATACCATATACAGGCAAACTGACCGACAGTTTATTGATGTACTGAATTGTATTAGAAACAATGAAATAACAGATGATGAAATTAATTTTCTAAACAGAAGGTATGACCCATATTTTAAGCCTACGCCTGATGACCCATATATTATTTTAACTACCCATAACTACAAGGCAGAACAGGTGAATCAAAAATCGTTGAATAATTTAGAAAGTGAAGAGTTTATATTTGAAGGAGAAATCACCGATGAATTCAGTGAAAAAATATTGCCTGTAGAAAAAATATTGCGACTAAAAAAAGGCGCTCAGGTAATGTTTATTCGTAATGATAGTGGGGAATACCGGCGATATTACAATGGGAAAATTGGGATAATCACAGATATCAGTTCCGACCACATTTGTGTAACCTGCCCGGGAGAAAAAGAAATGATAGAGTTGAAAAAAGAAGTATGGAAAAATATACGCTATGTGTATAATCCGGATAAAGATATTTTGGAAGAAGAAATATTAGGCACCTATTCGCAATATCCCATTCGGCTGGCTTGGGCCATTACTATTCACAAAAGCCAGGGTTTAACTTTTGAAAAAGCTATCATTGACAGTATAGATTCCTTTTCGCCGGGCCAAGTGTATGTAGCGTTGAGCCGATTAACTTCACTGAACGGACTCATCTTAAGTACTCCGGTTCATCGCGATGCCATTAAAACGGATGAACGCATTGCATTGCTTAAAAATCACATTATCGAACCGGAAGACGAGTCGGCTTTTTTCCGCGAACAACAACATCGTTTTTTACGCCAATACATTTCTGAATGCTTTATGTGGCATTCTACCCTAAAAAAAGTAGATGAAAGTCTGAGGCAAAAGAAATTAGAAATAATACAGGAAGAGCCTGATGCAGCAGATATTTTTCGATGGATACAACAAAAAGGAAATGAATTGCAACGTGTGGGAAATGCTTTTGTTCGTCAGTTAGACCAGCTCATGAATTCAGACGATTTGAATAGCTGGGAAAAAACGTCAGAACGCTTAACGGCGGCGTTTGCTTATTTCAATAATGAGCTACAACAATTGCTTTATAAAATAGAACATCTGCTTGATAGCCTGAGAAAGAAAAAACGAACCAAGAAAAAAATCCGAGAATTAGAATCGTTGAAACTATTGTATATCCATCAGTTAGAAAAAATCGGGCGGGCAGAAAAGATTGCACAAAGCATGGTATCAGGTGATGACCTGGCAAGCGCATTTCATTTTAAATTACAAACAGTGCATGCTGAAAAGAGGAATCTAAAAGCATCTGAAATAAAAGCAAATAAACCCCAAAAAGGAGATACGTATAAAATCACATTATCACTGTTTCAGCAAGGAAAAACCATCGAAGAGATAGCTCAAGAACGAAATATGGCATTATCTACCATTGAAGGGCATTTGGCCAAACTGGTTGAAAATAATCTGCTAAGCGCAGAAGATATTATAGGTAGTGAAAAATTAACTTACATTGTAAACACCGCTATTCAACTACAAACCTCACAACTTACCTCTATTAAAGAAAGTTTGGGTAATAATTATACTTATGGAGAAATACGCATAGCCTTGGCGTCTGATAAATACAAAGCACTTACCAACGAATAATACAGAAAGAAGTACGATAACAGGATATTATCGTACTTCCAAGATTTTAATTTCGGTACGGCGGTTTTGCTGATGTTCTTCTTCAGAACAATTTACACCGTTGGAACAACGATTCACCAATTGTTTTTCGCCGTAGCCTTTAGCTATGATGTTTTCTTTCTTTACGCCTTTACTAATCAAATAATTTACGGCAGACTCAGCTCTTTTTTGTGATAGTTTTAGGTTATAAGAATCAGAGGCTCTTGAATCTGTATGAGAACTTAACTCCACTTTGATGTTTGAATTTTCAATTAAGAACGCAGCCAATTTATCTAGTTCAACCATACTTTCAGGGCGTAAATCTGCTTTTCCTAAATCATAGAATATATTATTTACCACAAACTTATCCCCTTTCTTCATTTTTTCAAGTTTGGTATCCAATGCCAAGTTTTCCAAACATTTATCACTTAAATCAACTGTTTGAACGTATTTTAAAAATCCGGGAGAAGAAATTTCAATTTCGTAATCATAGCCTCTTTCAAGAAGGGTATCAATCATTCCATTTTTGGCGTTGAATGAAAACGAATTGCTTTTATCCAAATTTGTAATCACCACTTTGACATCATGCAATGGTATATCACTTTTTGCATCTTTAACTAAAGATTTAAATCGAATTTTTAAAGGCTGTAATAAAACTTCTTCTTTAAATACTTCAGATTTGTTTTTTCCCAAAGTAGATATTTTGTGTTCTGTTTTAGAAATATAACCATCTTTCTCAACCATAATCTCGAATAATCCATTTCGAGGTAAATTGATAGAAATATTACCGTTTATATCTGTTGAAAATTTTTGAACCGATTGACTATTCAAATTTTTTAAAATAATGGTAGATTCAGATAAAGGCGAATTTTTACAATCGTCAATCAAGGCTGTAATGTCTAGTCTGAATTGAGGTAACTCAAACTTTGCTTCAAAAATTTTATCAACATTATCCTCGCGGTCAGAAGTAAAAAATGATTTTTTATTCTTATAGTCTATGATTAATGAAAAATCATCGGCATTAGAATTGACACCTTTCCCAATATTATCAACATAATTAAAATTGGTATTGGTAAT
>CALEWF010000052.1 GCA_937925455.1 uncultured Flavobacteriales bacterium
AATTATCAATTATCAATTACGAATTATGAGTACTATACAAATAATACATCTTCAAATCAACACATCTTCAAATTATTTCATTTCCAAATTGATTCATCTTCAAATCATCCGTCCCTGCGGGGCGGACTGCTGCGGATGGAAGTGGAAAGCCCGCAGGGGCGAAGCCCACAGGGCACGGGGGAGCGGGGCTGAGGGCACGAAGACACCGCTACCCCGATGCCATGTGAGGCTGAGCCCCGAGGACTTGTAACGAACAGCCGCTTTAAGCAGCCTAATTTTCATATCAAAATGTTAAAGACCATTTTGGGATTATTCAAATTACACATCAAATACAGTAAATAGCCATGATAGTTTCTCTTGATTTTTTTATATTTAATTTCTAATCCTTATGAACCATGGAAAGAAAATGCCTTGATTGTGGCGAAGTGTTGTTTGGCAGGGCGGATAAAAAATTTTGTTCTGACGCTTGCCGGAATAATTACAACAATCGGCTGAACAGTGATTCAAACAATTTGGTACGGAATATCAATAATATTTTGCGAAAAAACCGAAGAATTATTGAGCAATTTGCACCTTCTGGTAAAGCCAAGGTACATCGGGATAAACTGACTGCCGCCGGTTTTAATTTTAATTATCATACTCACACTTATACCACCAAAAGCGGGAATGTATATGTGTTTTGTTACGAATACGGATATATATTGTTGGAAGATGGATATGTAGCTTTGGTAAAAAATGATAGAGAGTTTAAGTGATCTAAAAGAAAATAAAAAAAGCTGCCTAAAACAGACAGCTTTTTTTACTAAATCTTAGTCAGTTTATACTTTTTCTGGCACTTTGGGTGCAGCAGCCAAAATTTCTGCATTGGCTTTATCTGCATACTTTTCAAAGTTGTTAATAAACAACTGTGCCAACTCAGCCGCTTTTTTATCATAAGCCTCTTTGTCAGCCCATGTTTCACGAGGATTCAAGATTTCGCTTGGAACCCCGGGACAAGAGGTAGGGAACGCTACTCCAAATATTGCATGATTTTCATATGCAACATTATTTAATTCACCATTCATTGCTGCTGTAATCATGGCACGGGTATAAGATAATTTGGTTCTGCTTCCTACCCCGTAAGGACCTCCGCTCCAACCCGTATTAATAAGCCATACATTCACTTCAGGATGTTCGTCCAGCTTCTTGCCTAATAGTTCAGCGTAATGTGTAGGATGTAAGGGAAGGAATGCTCTTCCAAAGCAAGCAGAGAATGTAGCTTGTGGTTCAGTTATCCCTACTTCTGTTCCAGCTACTTTGGCAGTATAACCGCTAATAAAATGATACATAGCTTGGCCACGATTCAATTTTGAAATGGGAGGCAAAATACCGTAGGCATCGCAAGTCAAAAAGAAGATATTTTTCGGATTACCACCGATAGAAGGTATTTTGGCATTATCAATATGATCAATAGGATATGCTACCCGGGTATTTTCAGTGATGCTGGCATCCGCAAAATTGATTTTGTTGGTACCTTCAAAAAACACAACATTTTCAACCAATGCACCGGGTTTAATAGCATGGTAAATTTGTGGTTCTTTTTCTTCGCTCAGGTCAATACATTTAGCATAGCATCCTCCTTCAAAATTGAAAACAGAACCCTTGTCCCAACCATGCTCATCATCGCCTATTAATTTTCGGTTTGGGTCGGCACTGAGGGTTGTTTTACCTGTGCCACTTAATCCAAAAAACAATGCCACATCACCATGTTTTCCCTCATTGGCACTACAATGCATGCTTAGAACACCTTTGTAGTGTGGTAAAATAAAATTCAACACGCTGAAAATACCTTTCTTCATTTCGCCAGTATAGGCACTACCACCAATCAAAATCATTTTTTTGGTGAAGTTAACAACTGTAAAGTTTCCTTGGCGGGTACCATGTATTTCAGGTGTAGCTAGAAATCCGGGAGCTTGAATAATATACCAATCTGGCACCTGGGTTAAAATTTCTTCTTTGGTTGGCCTCAAAAATAAATCATTGCAAAATAAGTTAGCCCAAGGAGTTTCGTTTATAACACGAATATTGAGGCGATGATTAGGATCGGCACAAGCATAAGAATCTCTTACATATACCTCTTTTCCCTCAAAGTAAGCTGTTATATCTAGATATATTTTTTCGAAATTTTCAGGTGAAATTGGTATGTTAATATCTCCCCAATCTACTGTATTTTCAGTGATAGCATCTTTTACTGTAAATTTATCTTTTGGCGAACGTCCGGTGAATTTACCAGTATTTACAACCAAAGCGCCTAAATCATTTAAAACTCCTTGTCCTCTTTCCAACGTATGTTGGGTGAGTTCTTGAGCTGAAAGATTCCAGTATGCAGTTGTGTAGTTTTTAATTCCTAGAAGGGTTAGGTCGGCGTTGGGGGATTTAAATCCAATTTCGCTCATTTTTAAATGAAATTAAAGTAAATAACTCCGTGAAAAATTAGAGCAAAGGTATTGCTTTTACCTGAATTTACAACTCGAATTTTTATCGAATGGGTTTTCGGCAGGGTTCGTTTTCTTTAATGTGTACAAGGTTAGAGCTGCTTAATAAAGATTTGGCTTTGTTGATAAATTCTGTTTGAATTTTTTTTTCTACATATTGTAAATCAATGCAATAATCTATTTCTCCTTCCCGTCCCCACGGGGTTTTTTCAACAACGATTTTTCTTTTGTGTGTGGTTGTATCTTCGGTAATTAAATTATCAAGCGCTGCTTTGGCTTTGTGGTCTATGCCATAGGCCACACTAAAGAACGAAACAACCAAATGGTACTTTTTTTCTCCTGATGGAGTTTCTTGTTGTTGGGTTGAAGTTACGTTTTTTTCCGCGGTTTTGCATCCTCCGTTTACTCCAGCCATCAGCATTGCCAGGGCTATGGTTCGAATAATAGATTCCATGATGTTACGTGTTAGTTAGGTAAATCGAATTGTATTTGTTTTGGGCATACTGCATAAAATATGCAAAATTTAGTTTTTCTCCGGTAACTTTTTCACAAAGTTGCTGTGCCCGGTATTTCATCCCGTGTTGATGAATGTTGCTGCGAAGCCAATCGCGAATTGGAATTAAATTTCCTTGTTCTACAAGTTCTTTTATGTTCAAATCCTTGCTCATGGCATGATAAAACTGGGCAGCATAAAAGCTTCCCAATGAGTAGGTAGGGAAATATCCAAAACCTCCATGGCACCAGTGTACGTCCTGAAGTATTCCCTGTGCATCGTTTGGAACATCTAATCCTAGGTAATCTTTATATCGGTTATTCCAATAGGGTGGTAGCTCATTCACAGTTAGTTTTCCTTCAAATAGGGATTTTTCCAATTCAAAGCGTATCATGATGTGAAAATGATAGGTTAATTCGTCTGCTTGAATGCGAATGAGGGAAGGAGTAACGCGATTGGCGGCTTTGTAAAAATCATGGGCATGAATATGATTTAATTGCTTAGGAAATATTTGTTGTAGTTTAGGAAAAAAGTAGTTCCAAAATTCAGCTGAACGTCCGATATTGTTTTCCCAAAAACGCGATTGCGATTCGTGAATAGCCAGCGATGCCGCTGAACCTGTAGCCAAGCCAAATTGGTTGGCCGGTAGCCCTTGTTCATACAATGCATGTCCACCTTCATGTATTAATCCCCAAATAATTTCTGAAATGTCGTGGGGTTTGATTTTGTAGGTAACCCTCACATCACCCGGGTGCAAGCCAATGCAAAAGGGATGTTCGGTGCGGTCCATACGACCCGCAGAAAAATCATAACCCATGGCTTCAAGCACTGTGCGTCCAAATGCTACTTGAAGGTTTTCATCATACGGTTGAAGAAAAAAAGAGTCGTAAGGAGATGGAAGAGCCGTAATGTTTTGAACAAAAGGTACCAATTCTTTTCGAACATCTTCAAACAGCCTGTCCACATCCTGCGTTGTAAGACCTGGCTCAAAATCATCCATCAATGCATCATAAGGGTGCATTTGATATCCGGTAAGTAGAATTTCCTGTTTTTTTAGTTCAATGAGTTTTTCTAAATGCGGAGCAAAAATTTCAAACCGGCTCTCGGATTTAGCCTGATGCCAGGCTGGATATGCTGCAGAAATAGTTCGATTTAATTCTTCTACAAATTCGGTACTTAACCGCAAAGATTTTTGAAGGCTGCGGTTAAACTCATAAACATTGGTACGTGCAGTATCATCCAGCGAACTATCATTTAGTAATTCTTCGGTGAGACTAATCAGCTCTTTATCGGTTTTTAGCTTGTGTATAATTCCACTTAATGCCCCCATTTGCTCGGCTTTAATTAAAGCACCATGGGGAGGCATGTATGTTTCTTGGTCCCAGCTTAAAAGCCCGGCAGCGCTGCTGAGTACAGCAATTTTTCGGTTCAGTTCACAAAAACGTTCGTACTTAGGGTTATTCATCTTTCATTCGGAATAAAGAAACAATAAAACTTATCCAGCCCGCCATAAAACACAAACCACCTACCGGCGTTAATGGTCCAAGGAACGGGGCATGGATGTGAGAAATATCTTTGGTGGAAAGAATGTAAATACTACCTGAAAAAATTAAAATACCGGCAAGAAATAAATATCCGCTCCAAAGCATGAATTTATCCGCCCAGTGTGCATAAATTATGCCCACGGCAATCAGCGCTAGGGCATGATAAAACTGGTATTGGGTGGCTGTTTTAAAACTTTCTAATTGGTCAGGGGTAAGTACTGTTTTGAATGCATGAGCTCCCAAGGCTCCAAATATTGTTGCTATCAATGCCATTAATGCACCAGATGCCAAAAATCGGCGTTTCATCATCGTATTAAGAGTTTTTACAAAAGTAGTATAATCTAAAAATTGTAATTCTTTTGGGCATTGAATAAAGTGAAAACATTGAAAGTTTTTGATAATTAGTTTTTATAATATTTTGGCTGCTTCAAGCGGCTGTTCGTTACAAGTCCTCGGGGCTCAGCCACACAGGGCATCGGGGTAGCGGTGTCTTCGTGCCCTCAGCCCCGCTCCCCCGTGCCCTGTGGGCTTCGCCCCTGCGGGCTTTTCACTGCCATCCGCAGCAGGTTGGGGCAGCGGGGGCATCCGCTCCTACGAGGCGACGAAACACGCGGCCTCCCAAAAAAATTAAATTATCTTAATTCGTGTGTTTAAGGCAATTTAATACCCAATGATTAAAATAGTAGTAAATGTAGATGTGACAAGCTAATCTAAATGAATAATAATTTGAACACTTAAAGAATGCGTACCTTTGTGCCATGGCAGAAAGTAATTTTGTAGATTATGTAAAGATTTGTTGCCGTTCGGGTGCTGGTGGTCCCGGGTATGTGCATTTTCACCGAGATAAGTTTACGGCCAAAGGCGGTCCTGATGGAGGAGATGGCGGTCGTGGCGGGCATATAATTTTAAAAGGCAACAAGCAATTATGGACGTTGCTGCATTTAAAATATCGCAAGCATGTAATAGCAGAAAATGGCCAACGGGGAGATGCGGCGTTGCGGCATGGTGCCAATGGAAAAGATGTGATATTGGAAGTTCCTTTGGGAACGGTGGCTAAAAACGCTCAAACCGGAGCAATAGAATGTGAAATTACCGAAGATGGACAGGAAGTAATTTTGGTGCCCGGAGGAAGGGGAGGCTTGGGCAACGATCATTTTAAAACAGCTACCAACCAGGCGCCTCGCTATGCACAACCGGGCGAACCCGGAAGAGAAGAATGGAAAATTTTAGAGTTAAAAGTGTTAGCTGATGTGGGATTGGTGGGTTTTCCGAATGCTGGTAAATCAACGTTGCTATCTAAACTTACAGCTGCTAAGCCCGAAATTGGCGATTATCCGTTTACAACCTTAGTGCCCAATTTGGGTATTGTGCCTTATTACGATTATCAATCGTTTATTATGGCTGATATCCCCGGAATTATTGAGGGCGCTCATGAGGGAAGAGGGTTGGGGCTGCGTTTTCTTCGGCACATAGAACGAAATTCTGTATTGTTATTTTTAATTCCGGCCGATTCAAAAGACATTCGTAAAGAATATGAAATTCTGTGCAACGAGCTGGAAAAGTATAATCCTGACTTGATGAATAAAGATAGGTTTATTGCTGTATCAAAAAGTGATTTGCTGGATGAAGAACTGATGGAGGAAATTAGAAAAGAATGCAAAGGTATAGATTTATTGTTTATCTCATCCCATACGGGCTATAATCTGCAAAAGCTGAAAGATGAATTGTGGAAAATGCTGAATAAAAAGGCGGATTAGTATTTCTTATGCAGTGGATTGAAAAGATAGACCAACATCTTTTTTTAGCTTTGAATGGGGCAGGGAATTCGTTTCTCGATACAGTAATGGTATCGGCTTCGAGTAAGTATTTCTGGATTTGGTTGTATTTACTTATCCTAATCTACTTTTATTCTCGTTTTAGAACCAAAGCTTTGCTGATTTTATTATTGTTAGTTGTTTCAGTTGCTTTTACGGATTTGCTTAGTGTACATGCGCTTAAAAACGTAGTACAACGATACCGGCCTTGCCACAATTTGGAATTAAAAGAACAATTACGGTTAGTATCCGGACGATGCGGTGGATTATATGGTTTTGTATCCAGCCATGCTTCCAACACGGCGGGACTATTTTTTACCCTGATATTTTCTAATTTGTTACGCTGGAAAAAAGGGTTACGCACCGATAAAATGATGGTGGGTTTGCTACTTTTCTATGTATTGATAAACGGATACAGTCGGATTTATCTGGGGGTGCATTATCCACTGGATGTGCTGGGCGGGTGGATGCTGGGGGCATTAGTTGGTGCTGGTTTGGGGAAATTATTTCATTTTTTAAATAATCACTATGCATTCTTAAAAGCTATTTAAACCCCAATTATGCATTAGAAATTTTCCGTAGGCATCTGTAAAGTCAAAAACCTTTGTAGCTACTGTTACATAAATAACCACAGAGAAAACAGAGGAATACCTTATGTTTTACCTTGATTTTCTCTGTGTTCTCTGTGGTTAAAAAATTTGTTTACTATTCGGGTTTAATGCTTTTTACCACAAAGAACACAAAGTTTTACACAAAGGGCACAGCGTGCGTCATTTCTGTCATAACTTTTTCTTTGTGTGCAGTGTGGTTAAATTTTTCACCATAGAGAACACAGATAAATAAACCAATTAAAAAACATCTTTAATAACCTTAATTGCAATTGAATCAAAACATATTGTTGAACCCATTGGGTTATTCCAATAAATCGGCTGTTAATACACTAATGTAAATTGCTTAGCATAATACCCCGTTTTCAATTGCATAATTTGGTTTAATGACAAATCAATCAGCTATTCGCTGGAAAGATAACCCTAAGTGTTCGATAATATCAGAAGCAATCAGGCTTTCGTGTGACTGGTGTTGCAACGAAATATCAGCGGCTAATCCGTGTACATACACTCCCAGAATACATGATTGAAGCGGGGTGTAGTGCTGCGCCAGCAATCCAGTGAGAATGCCGGTTAACACATCGCCGCTTCCACCGGTTGCCATTCCCGGATTGCCGGTGCTATTAAAATATACATTACCTCCGGGCGTACTCACAGAAGTATAAGCACCTTTTAGCACGATGTATATTCCATAGCGTTTCGACATGGCCATTTGCGTCATCAACCGTTCGTATCCACTGGTATGTTTACCAAACAACCGGTCAAATTCACCCGGATGAGGAGTGAGAATGGAACCTTGAGGCAGAAACTCCATCCAGGTTTTGTGTTCAGCCAGAATGTTTAGTGCATCAGCATCAAACACAATAGGGGAGTGATATTCATGAATCAATTGCTTTACTACCAAAGTTGTATCTGCATGCTGTCCAATGCCCGGACCAATACCTACGGCTGCGTATTTCTCCACATCACGAATTCGACCGTACAAATGATGTTCTTCATCCGACAAAAGGGTCATAGCTTCTGGTACAGCCGTTTGCAAAATCAGATTGGACTGTTTGGGTATGAATACAGTAAGTAATCCTACACCAGATCGGAGACAAGCCTTAGCCGATAATACAGCCGCACCAGTTTTACCTATACTTCCGGAGGCCAGCAAGGCATGCCCAAAGGTACCTTTGTGACTGAATCGGCTGCGGGGTTTAATAATACCTGCTACCATTTTTTTTTCTATTAGATGATAAGCAGTTTCTGTATTTTCATAATATTCTGGATGCAAACCGATAGATACTACTGACCATTGTCCAACATATTTTTCATTTTCAGCAAAGAAAAAACTCAAGCGGGGTTGCTGAATAGCGATGGTATGTTGTGCTTGAATAACTGCCGGTTGAGATTTTAAATGACGATTGTCTTCGCCGCTCAATCCAGAAGGAACATCAATAGCTATTTTGAAATTTGGTAGTTTATTTAATTGTTGAATACAATCAAAAAATATTCCCTCCGGCTCATTGCGAATGCCTGAACCAAAGATGGCATCAACAATACACGTATTATCGTTTAAATGAATTGTATGTTCTTTAGAATAATAATGGATGATAATTTCTTTTGGTAAACGGTTTAAGTTGATTTGTGCATCGGGGCTGAAGGAATCATTGGGATTGACTATCCAAACAACAACTGATTTATTCTGTTCATGCAATAGCCGGGCTATAGCTAATCCATCACCACCATTATTTCCCGGCCCGCAAAATATGGCAAAATGATGAAGGTGAGGAAAAAGTTGCAAAATTTCTTCGGTGAGTACCTTGGCTGCTCGTTCCATTAAGTCAATTGACAAAATGGGTTCATGCTGTATGGTATATTGATCCCAGGTACGTATTTGTTCGGTAGTAAATAGTTTCATTTAAAAATCGGCTAATAATTGATGATGAATTTTCATAACTTGACGAATCAAAGGTTGCTTGCCATCATTATTGATTATAAAATCAGCATATTCTAATCTTTCGGATTCCTGAATTTGATGAGCCATTCGGCTAAGCACTTCTTGGCGGCTTACCTTATCACGTAGCATTACCCGTTGAATTCTGATTTCTTCCGGTGCAGAAACCACAATGATTTTATCACAATCTTTGTACGCGCCTGATTCAATTAAAATTGCAGCTTCGCGAATACAATATAAGGCTTGTTTTTGATAATCTTCTTTCCATTCTTCAAATCGTTTTTTTACTAACGGATGGATGAGTTGCTGTATTTGTAGTAGTTTTTCACCATCTTCGAAAATAATTGCTGCCATTTTTTTTCGGTCAATTTTTCCTGCTTCATTCAGTACTTCATGTCCTAAAAGCCGGGTAACTGAAGCCACCACTTCTTCCGATTCATACAATGCTTTGGCTTCATTGTCGGCATAAAAAACGGGAACATTCAGCACTTCAAATATTCTGCATACGGTTGATTTACCGCTTCCAATGCCTCCGGTTAGTCCAATAATTTTCATAGTTACATGGCTTTCATTAAATATTCTACGGCAGGCGGGTCAATGTCTAAAATTTCAATATTTGACGGTTTGTGTAAAACTCGAACTATAAGTTTTGAAAGCGTAGGTGAGGCGTCCTGAGAATATACTCCGAGCTTAAAATCATTCGCAGAAATTTGGTGATATATTGAATTAGGTACCTTTATTTTTAATGTAACATGAGATTGCAAAAGTTGAATTTTAGGTGAGGTATTTGTTTGAATAATTTCAATTGGACAAACTAATTGTTTTTCAGATACCCGTTCTACAGGAATGTTAACAGTAACTTCAGTTTGCTCGCTTTGAATACTTGCCGGTAAATCAATGCCAATTACCCGGTTAATGGATTTATTGATTTGCGATTCGCTGAGGGTTAATGTAAATACCGAATCGGTTTGATTGATTTCATCATCTTTTCCTACTATAAATATGCTATCGGGTTGAATTTTCATTGGTCCGGACTGGCCGTAACCTTTAGCAAATTTTAATTCAGTTTTAACAGAAACAGGAACTTTTCGCGTGGCTTTCAGGTCAAATTGAATATGAATAGAATCTGGATCAATGGATAAAACTGTAACCTTTTTATCAAGTTGTTCGCTAATTTCATGGCGTTTGCTTTGAAGTGAAATAGCCACCAAGGTCTTATTTGTTGAAGTAAGATCTTTTCCTAAATTAATGATAAGGGTTTTACCCGCCCAGGTTTTTTGTAAGCGATTCATCATAAGACGGTATCCTGATGCCTGTATTTTTATCTGAATATTTTCCGGTAGTTTGTTTATTGGAATCATATTTGCTGGTATTCCTGCATATTTTACAGGAAATTGAACTACATCTGTATGCAGTTGATTCATGGTTGTGAGTATCCATAAAACACTACTGAGCAACAGGCAGTTGAAAAATACCCATAGTTTGCGTTGTATGTTTTGACGGGCAGGATACATAAGAAAAGCTACCATTTACAAAGTTAGTAAATGGTAGCTTTTACTGCCAGAATTATCGGATATTACTTTGCGTTTTCTTTGGCAAGAGCCATGGTGTTTTCCATTGAAATAGCTGATTTCTCTACTTTGATGCGAGTTTTGTCAATCATTTCTAAGATGAATGTGGTTTCATCCATATCTACAATTTTCCCATGAATTCCGCCAATGGTAACTACTTTATCGCCTTTTGTAAGTGATTCGCGGTATTTTTTCTGTTCTTTGGCT
>CALEWF010000053.1 GCA_937925455.1 uncultured Flavobacteriales bacterium
TTGCGGATAATTCGATATTCTCGTAGGGGGGTATGAAGGCAGCACAGAAAATCGGATTAAGGATCTGAAATGTGATTTTAGGTGAAGATATTTTGCATGAACCCAAATTATGCATTAGAAATTTTCCGTAGGCATCTGTAAAGACAAAAAACCTCTGTAGCCACTGTTACATAAATAACCACAGAGAACACAAAGGAATACTGTGTGTTTTTACTTTCATTTTCTTTGTGTTCTTCGTGTATCTCTGTGTTCATTGTGGTTAAAAAATTTGTTTACTATTCAGGTTTAATGCTTTTAACCACAAAGAACACTAAGTTTTACTCAAAGGGCACAGCGTGTGGTAATTTCTGTCATAATTTTTTCTTTGTGTGCATTGTGGTTAAATTTTTCACCATAGAGAACACAGAAAAATAAACCAATAAATAAATATCTGAAATAACATTTATTGCAATTGGTTCAAAATAATTGGTTAAACCTAGGTAGTTACTTCATAGAATCGGTTTAATACAGAAATGAAAATGACTTTGCGTTATATCCGGTTTTTTATTGCATAATTAGGGATAAATCAAAACCTATAAGGTATTTGAAGACTTTATAGGTTTGGAAAAAACATCTCATCTTCAAATCTGCTGCGGATGGAAGTGGAAAGCCCGCAGGGGCGAAGCCCACAGGGCACGGGGAAGCGGGGCTGAGGGCACGAAGACCCCGCTACCCCGATGCACTGTGTGGCTGAGCCCCGAGGACTTGCAACGGACAGCCGCACAAAGCAGCCTGTTTTAAATCCATAAAAACCGTTAAGATAATTCTACATGAAAAAAAGATTTTTTTGAAACTTTATTTGCTTAGGTGAGCTTAATTTCACTAAATTATGACTAAAAACTCGGAATTACAGACATTAGAAATTTATCTTAATGACAAATTGTGGATTATTTATGATGTTAAATACTAATTATAAAACCATGTGGATTACTGTAAAAACCTACAGCCAATGGATGGATGCACAGACCGATATGCTGTTTCTTGAATCAGAGAATATTCCCACCCGACTGGGTGACGGACTTACAATACTCATTGACCCTTTATTATCTAACGCATTAGGTGGGGTAAAATTACAAGTACCTGAAGCGTTTTTCGCCAAAGCGATGTTATTATTACTGGATAAAGAAAAAGACGCAGGAAAAGAATAATTTAACCGATTAAAAACAAGTATTTTGTTTGTTGATTGTAAGTTTTATGTTCGTTGTATCTTGCAGATATAAATCAATATCCTATGCATACAAAATTTACATGGAAAACCTGGCTTTTATCTGCCGTACTGATAGTAAGTACTTTGACTTTGTATGTATCAACATTTTCAAACTCTTTGATGTTTGATGATGCGGCGGAATTTGCATTGGTCATACGATTAGGAAGTATTGCACATCCACCGGGGTTTCCTTCGTACATTTTAAGTGGAATGATTTGGGATAGATTAACCGCCTTTTTATGGGCAGATAGTATTTTTAGAATTACCTTATTTTCTGCTGTTTGTGTTTCCATGGGTAGTTTGTTTTTATATTGGGCGTTTCGTTATGTTTCTGCCAGTATCACCACTTCTACAGATAGCTGGCCAATAGAGCTAAGTGCTTTTTTTGCTGCGTTGATTTTTGCTACCGGAAACACCACCTGGGCTTGGGCTAACACTATTGAGGCGTATGCTTTTCAAATTTTTGCCATGAGTATAGTGTTATGGGGCTTAACTTCTTATCATGTGTATCAAAAAAACAGTTGGTTGGTTATTGCTGCTTTAGGATTGGCCTTTGGATGGAGCAATCACCACCTAACTATGATTGCTTTTACACCAATTGTACCGTTTTTTTTTCTTAGCGGATTGTTTGAAAGAGATTCATTAAATAAACAAAAAAAATCCTCATCCATTCTTAGCGATTTGATAAAAATTTTTCGTTCCAAACCATTTTTATTTTTTGTAGCGATATCAGGAATTATAACTATATGCTTTTATGCATGGATGTTTTGGCGAGCTCAGCAAGAGTACTATTTTATGTTTGGCAAGCCTGAAAATCTAGATTTATTATTCTATCACATTCGGGGCGGGGTTTATGCCAAAAATATTACCCAAACCAGCAGTGATATTTCTGCGGTACGATTGCCCTATTTTTTAAAGCTTACGGCTCAGCAATTTTTTGTATTTCTACCGCTCCTGATTGGCGGACTTTGGGTGGGATTCAAAAAAAACATTCGTCCGTTAATCATAGGTATTATTTTCTATTATCTAATTTTACTTGCCTATCAATTACGCAATAATCAATGGTCAAGTACTGATGCATATATGCTATTACCGTTTATGGTACTAAGCCTGGGTTTGGTTGTAGGAATAACACATTTTTTTCAAACATTACGATTAGCATTTGTTTTACCATTATTACTGGTGGGTACCGTCATCTGGGAATATAAATATCACGACCGAAAAACATATCCTGTGAGCGAAGACTTGATGATGCTTTTAGACCAATCAGCGCCGAAAAACAGCGTGGTATTAATTTCAGACTGGAGTACGATCATTCAATACTATTTTTACCGATATGAAAAAAACTTCAGAACAGATTTAGATGTGTTAAATTATGATTTTAAGTTTACACACTTCCGCATGGTACCTAATAATAATCCGGAATTATATGCAGCCATTCAAAAAGAATATGATGCGTATGTCGCAGAACTGAAAAAAACCCAGCCATACAATGCCGTAAACACTGGTTGTAATTTGGAGTTTCCACAGGTAAAATTAGCTTACAAAAGCTTATTAAATAAAATAGAGCAAGTATGTAAAGAGCAAAACAGGGTTTTTCTTACCGACCCCAAAGCCCATTTTACATACGCTACCAATGGGTTTTATACCCCAGGACGCTATGTAGCCGGATGTTTTTCGGCAGGCAGCCTTTGCGATACGAGTTATTCTACTGCTTTTTTAAATTTAAATCTTCCGTTTCTTGATTCTCCTTTGTTGCGCCAAGACCCATCCTGCTTAGATAAAATGGTAGATTTTCAAGCGATGCTTGACCAACACATTAGCTTTTACATCGCTAATCAAATGAATGCACATTTACAGCGGGCACAAACTGCAAAACAAAAAATAATGACAATTCAAAAAGAATTGAAGCAGTCTATGTCGTTTGCATTTACCGTTCAGGGGAAAAAATAATTTCCTGATAAAAGTCATTTTTTTGTTGAATTTTAAGGCAGAACTTCACTTTAAACCCAAATTCTGCAATAGAAGAACGGCTTTAATGCAATATCATTTTCATTTCTGTATTAAAGCCGATTCTATGAAGTAACCACCTATGTTCAAACAGCTATTTTACTTCAATTGCATTAAACTGGGGTTGTAGATGTTTTTTAATTGGTTTATTTATCTGTGTTCTCTGTGGTTAGAATTTAATGTAACAATGGCTACGTA